>NZ_DJTF01000207.1:0-9430 GCF_002438125.1 Pseudomonas sp. UBA6315 | reverse complement strand
GCATCGAGTTCAACGAGCCGTTTCGCATGACCGATGTCTGGGCCGACACCGGCTTCCTCGCCATGGACCTGGAAGACCGCGGCCTCAAGTGCCTGGCACGGCGCTTCATCAGCCAATACCTGGAGCTGACCGGCGACTACGAGGGCCTGGAAGTGCTGAACTTCTACAAGGCCTACCGCGCCCTGGTGCGGGCCAAGGTGGCCTTGTTCAGCATGCCCGCCGAGGCCGATGGCGTGCAGCGCGCCACCACCCTGCGCACCTACCGCAACTATGCCAACCTGGCCGAAAGCTACAGCGCCATCCCCTCGCGCCTGCTGGCCATCACCCATGGCGTCTCGGCCGTGGGCAAGAGCCACGTGGCCATGCGCCTGGTCGAGGCCCTGGGCGCCGTGCGCGTGCGTTCGGACGTGGAGCGCAAGCGCCTGTTCGGCGAGCAACAGCCGACGCACTCGGGGCAACAGGACGCCGGCATCTACGACCAGGACGCCAGCGCCGCGACCTACCAGCGCCTGCATGAGCTGGCCAGCACCATCCTGCGTGCCGGGTTCCCGGTGGTGCTCGACGCCACCTACCTGAAGCACGCCCAGCGCCAGGCCGCGGCAGAAGTTGCCAGCGCCACCGGCGTGCCGTTCCTGATCCTCGATTGCCATGCCCCGGAGGCCGTGATCGCCAGCTGGCTGCAGCAGCGCCAGGCAGAAATGACCGACCCGTCGGACGCCACCCTGGAAGTGGTCAAGGCCCAGCAGGCCAGCCGCGAGCCGCTGGAGGCCAAAGAACTGCCGCACGCGACGCGTGTCGATACGCAAGAAAGCGCCAGCATGGACCAGGTGATCGACCAGATTCGCCAGCGTCTGCCGGGGCTCTAACCGCGTCGACCCTATCGCCGGCAAGCCGGCTTCCACATTGAACTCACAGGCCTATGGGCAGTGGTGGTTTTGTTGGAGTCGGCTTGCCGGCGATGGGGTCGTCAACCACCGCTGAATCCCCAATCGTCGCCACCGATGGCAAAAGGCCGCGCATTTCCCAACCCCCGCTACACTCCTTCCTGACCTGCTCGCGATTTATCCCACAAGACCCGTTCAGCCATCGCAAGGAGGCTCGATGAACGATGAATTGCAGCATCTTAAGAATCTTGGCAAGACCTCCGCGCAGTGGTTGCACGCGGCTGGTATCCACAGTGCATCGGACTTGCGTCGCCTAGGCGCGGTCGGTGCGTACCAGGCCGTGAAAACGCGAGGATTCCGGGCGTCGAAAGTGCTGCTGTACGCCATTGAAGGCGCCCTGCTGGACATGCACTGGAATGATCTGCCGGCCGAGCGCAAGCAAGCGCTCATCCAACAACTGGATGCCAAAGGCAGTACGCAAAAAAATCTGAAATAAACCGCGAAAAGGGATTGACGACGAAATGAGAATCGTTATGATTATCACAACTGGTCGCGAGACTGGTTGGATAAACTGAAAGCCCCTGGTTCGGACTCTCAGATTATCTCCTCATCAGGCTAATCACGGTTATTGACCCGGCAATTTGCCGGGTCTTTTTTTGCCTGCGATTGGCGAAAACCTTATTTACGCAGCTGCGCGCAGTAATCCTGCGCCGGCGTGCCGGGCGTGTACCAGGCATAGTCCGCCATCTCCGCCTGCACCGGCTCGCCCACCTCGGCGAGTATCAGCACCTTGCTGTCGCCCTTGGCCCCCAGGTCCTCCAGGTGCAACGGCACGCCAAGGTCCTTGCGCGCGTGATAGGCACCCGTGAGCAACAGCGCAGGCTGTGGCGCGGCCAGCAAGCGCTCGGCGATGCGCCGATCACGCTGCTGCTGGACCGCCAGCATGGCCGGCAATTGGCTTTCCGGCAGCAACCCACAGTGCCCCGCCCGCACTTGCTCGAGCAAAGCCGCCTGTACCGCAGGCGCATTGGACTTCACCCCTGGCAAGGGTGTCGGCTGGCGATAGGCTGCACGCATTTCGCTGGCTGACAGGTTGGCCGGCAGCAGCGCGATGCGATTCTGCAGGGCCTCGCGGACGATCGGCCCATAAAGCTGCCAGTCCCAGCCGTCCTGCCAGGCCAGTGCCTTGGGCAGGTCATCCGGCAGCTTCGCTTGGCCCTGCACGGCATCCAGCTGCGCCTGCTGCTCGGGCTGCAACATCTCCAGCAACAGGCTGCCCTGCGTTCGCTGGGCCTCCAGTGCCCGCAGCAACCACAGCTGCAAGGCGTGATGGTCGGGGTTGTCGTGCTTCTCGCCCACCAGCACCCGCGGTGCGCCAGCCAACCGCTCGACCAACTGTTCCGGGCTGATCACCTGGCCGCTGGCCAGGTCTTGAATCTGCCCCAGCGCCAGGTTGTCCCGCCCTTCGCTGCCCTGCCAGGCCGGTAGTGGCGGCAGGCTGGCCTGGCACCCCGCCAGCGACAGCAACAGGCACAGCAACGAGCCAGACAGCCATGGATGGCGCATGAGCAAAGCCTCCTAGCGGGTGATGATGAGTGGATGGCCCCGTTCCGGATGGGGTTGAACCAGCACCTCGATACCGAATACCGACTTGAGCGCGGCAGGCGTCAGCACCTGCTCCGGCGTAGCCAGCGCATGGCAGCGGCCAGCTTCGAGCAACAGGATACGATCACAGTAGCGCGCCGCCAGGTTCAGGTCATGCAGGATCACCAGCACGGCCGCGCCGCGGTCGGCAAAGCTGCGCACGGCCTGTAGCGTGGTGTGCTGGTGCAGCGGGTCGAGCATCGAGGTGGGCTCGTCGAGCAGCAAGGTGGTACCTGCCTCGCCCGGCCACAACTGGGCCAGCACACGTGCCAGGTGTACCCGCTGCCGCTCGCCGCCCGACAGGGCCAGGTAGCTGCGGCCCAGCAGGTGCCAGGCATCCGCCGCACGCAGGGCCGCTTCGACGATCTCGGCATCACGCAGCTGGCCGCTGTCATGGGGCATGCGGCCCATGCCCACCACTTCCTCGACCTTGAACGAAAAGCCCAGGCTGGACACCTGGGGCAACACCGCCAGGCGCCTGGCCCGCTCCGGCCCTGCCCAGTCGGCCAATGGCCGGCCCTGCAAGGTCACCTGCCCCTGGCCAGGCGTAAGTTCGCCACACAGCACGCCCAGCAGGCTGCTCTTGCCCGCGCCATTGGGGCCGAGCACGCCCACCACCTGCCCCGGGTGCAATTGCAGGTTCAGGTCGTGCAGCACCTCATTGCTCCCGCGCCGCAGGTGCAGGCCCTCGACTTGCAACATCAGCTGCGCCCTCGAATCAGCAAAACCAGGAAGAACGGTGCACCGATAAATGCAGTGACGATGCCGATCGGCAATTCGGCAGGCGCCAGCGCCAAGCGCGCCACCAGGTCGGCGAACAGCATCAGCACGCCACCAGCCAACAACGATGCCGGCAACACCACGCGATGGTCGGGCCCTGCCAGCAAACGCACCAGGTGCGGCACCACCAGGCCGATGAAGCCGATCAGCCCCGCCGCCGCCACGGCCGCGCCTACGCCAAGCGCGGTGCAGAACACCAGTTCACGCTTGAGCCGCTCCACCTCGATGCCCAAATGCCGCGCCTCCGATTCGCCCAGCAACAAGGCATTGAGTGCCCGCGCACGGCGCGGCAACCACAGCGCCACACCCGCGGCAACGATCAGCAGCGGCCACAGCCGGTCATAGCTGGCGCCGTTGAGGCTGCCCAGGTTCCAGAAGGTCAGGGTGCGCAAGGTGGCATCGTCGGCCAGATAGGAAAACAGGCCCACCGCCGCGCCGCCCAGTGCGGTCATCGCCACACCGGCCAGCAACATGGTGGCGACGTTGGTCTGCCCGTCGCGTCGCCCCAAGCGATAGACCAGCGCAGTCACGCCAAGGCCACCGACAAAGGCGCACACCGATAGCAGATAAGGTGCCAAAACCTCGGGCATGCCGCCGAACCAGCTACCGCCGACGATCGCCACTGCAGCGCCCATCGCAGCGCCCGCAGCGACGCCCACCAGCCCGGGGTCGGCCAGTGGGTTGCGAAACAGCCCCTGCATGGCCACCCCGGACAGCGCCAGCACCGCGCCAACCGCCAGCCCCAACAGGGTGCGTGGCAGGCGGATCTGGCCGAGGATCATTTCCGCCTGCTGCAGGCCATCGCCGGCGATGGGCAGGCCCAGCAGCCGCAGGCCAGCGCGCAGGGTATCGAACAACGGCAGGCTGACCGGGCCCAGGGCCAGTGAAAGCCAGACCGCCAACAGGCACAGCAGGCTCAGGCAGATGATCAGGGTACGGGGTTGGACTCGTTGCTTCATTGCGTGATGCTGACCTTGGCCGCCGGGTAGAAGGCTGACGCCAGGTCCTGCAGGGCCATCGGCAAGCGTGGGCCCAGGCCGCCGACCAGCAGGGTCGGGTCCAGCGACAGCAGGCGTTTGTCACGCACGGCACGCGAGGCGGCCAGGGCCGGGTTTTCCTTGAGCAGTGCCTGCAAGGCCTGCTCGCCGGCCAAGGCGCGGTCGGAGAACACCACCACATCCGGGTCCAGCGCCGCCAATGCTTCATTGGAGAAGTTCTTGTAGCCCTGGTGCTCGGCCAGGTTGCGCGCCCCCGCCTGGCGCAACAGCCAGTCGCCCGCAGTGCCCTGCCCGGCAATCAGCGGCTTGGCACCCGCATGGCCCACCAGCAGCAGCACCCCGGGCGCCTTGTGACTGGCCTGGGCCTGCTTGATCTGAACTTGCAGGGCTTCGAGCTGCTGATGGTAGCCAGCAGCCAGTTGCGCAGCCTTCTGCTCGGCGCCGAGCAAGGTGCCCAGGTGCTTGAGGTTGGCATCGACGGCGGCGAGGTCGGCCTGGCTGGAGAACAGTTCCACGCGCACACCGGCGTTGCGGATCTGCGCCAGCACCGGTGGCGGGCCCATCTCCTCGGTGCCTACCAGCACGTCCGGGCGCAAGCTGAGAATGCCCTCGGCCGACAGCTGCCGCTGATAGCCGATGCTCGGCAGCGCCTTGAGCGCCTCGGGGTGCTGGCTGGTGGTGTCGACGCCCACCAGCCGTGGCTGGCCGCCCAGTTCACTGATCCACTCGCTCAATGCACCGCCTGCGCTGACCCAGCGCTGCGGCAGTTCGGCAGCCAGGGCCTGGGTGGAAGCAACGAGGGCTGCGCACAAGGCGAGCATGGCGGCGGGACGGCGCATCATCGGGTTCCTTCTGAAGGCGGGCCGCGCACCTTGTGGCAAGCGGCAGAACTGCGCACCATAGACCACCTGGCGCAGCGAATGCGGGCAATTTGATAATTATTCGCATTGAAGCGTCAAGCCATCCCTTTGTTTCACGAGCCTTCCTTGCAATGCACTTCCTTTGTACTTCCGCTGCGCTGGCCGAGGGCCACAGCCGCGCCTTCAGCGTAGACGGCATCGACCTGTTCGGCGTGCGCCGCCAAGGCCAGGTGCACCTCTACCGCAACCGCTGCCCGCACCGGGGCATCCCCTTGAACTGGGCGGCAGATGCCTTCCTGGACGAGAGCGCGAGCTTGATCCACTGCGCCCATCATGGCGCCCTGTTCCTGATCGAAAGTGGCGAATGCGTGGCCGGCCCGTGCGAAGGCGAGGCGTTGCAGGCCCTGGGCTGCCGGGAAGACAGCCAGGGCATCTGGTTCACCGGTTGAGCAACACCGGCAGCGGGCGGTCGATGACGATCTGCTCGGCATCCAGCCGCGCACCATAGGCCAGCACCTCAACCCCATCGGCCACGGCAGCGCGCAACGCCTTGGCATAGGCCGCGTCGATTTCCTCGGCAGGGCGCACCGCCTCGATACCGGTGAGGTTCACGCAGTACAGCTGCACCGCGCGGATCCCCTGGCGGGCCAGCGATGCCAGCTCGCGCAGGTGCTTGGCACCGCGCTGGGTCACGGCATCCGGGAAGGCCGCCACGGCGCTGTCCGGGTAGCCGAGGGTCACGCTCTTGACCTCGACATAAGCCGGCCCGTCAGCGAACTCCAGGCGAAAGTCCACCCGGCTGCCCTCCTCGCCATAAGCCACTTCGCGCTTGAGCGCGGTGAAGCCCGCCAGTTCGGCAATCACGCCGGCGCGCAGGGCCTCTTCGACCAGCGCATTGGCCCGCCCGGTATTGATGCAGGCCAGCCGGCCCTGGGGCGTTTCGCTGATTTCCCAGGTGCCCGGTAGCTTGCGCTTGGGGTCGTTGGAGCGGCTGAACCAGACTTGCCCACCTTCGCGCATGCAATTGAGCATCGACCCGGTGTTGGGGCAGTGAATGGTCAGTTGCTCACCATTGGCCAGTTCGATATCCGCCAGAAAACGCTTGTAGCGGCGCAGCAGGCGCCCTTGCTCGAGTAAAGGAAAGAACACCATCAGCCCTGCCAGCTCAGCAGCCCACGGGCAATGCGCTGTACCGCCTCTTCCAGGCGCGGCAGGCTCTGGGTGTAGGCAAAGCGCACATGGTGGCCGGCCAGGTGGCGGCCAAAGTCCAGGCCGGGGGTGAAGGCCAGGTGCTCGGTTTCCAGGAAGTGCCGGCAGAAGGCGAAGGCGTCACCGCCAAAGGCGCTGATGTCGGCATACAGGTAGAACGCCCCCTGCGGCTCCACGGCGATGCGAAAGCCCAGCTCGCGCAGGGCCGGCAGCAGGTAGTCGCGACGGCGGGCGAACTCGGCGCGGCGTTCTTCGAAGATCGCCAGGGTTTCTGGCTGGAAGCACGCCAGGGCAGCGTGCTGGGCCATACTGGGGGCGCTGATGTAGAGGTTTTGCGCCAGTTTTTCTAGGTCGGCCACGGCATTGGGCGGTGCCACCAGCCAACCCAGTCGCCAACCGGTCATGCCGAAATACTTGGAAAAACTATTAAGGACGAAGGCCGAGTCATCCACTTCCAGCACGCTGGGCGCATCCATGCCGTAGGTCAGGCCGTGGTAGATCTCGTCCACCACCAGGTGCCCGTGGCGCTCGCGGGTAGCCTTGGACAGGCTGGCCAGCTCCTCGCGGCTCAGCACCGTGCCGGTCGGGTTGGCCGGCGAGGCCACCAGGGCGCCGACGCTGTCCTTGTCCCAGTAGCGCTCGACCAGGTCGGCGGTGAGCTGGTAGTTGACCTCCGGCCCCACCGGCACCAGTTGCGCACCGCCTTCGACCAGGCGCAGGAAATGGCGGTTGCACGGGTAGCCCGGGTCGGCCAGCAGCCAGTGCTTGCCGGGGTCGACCAGCAGGCTGGCGGCCAGCAGCAAGGCGCCGGAGCCGCCTGGGGTGATCAGAATGCGCTCGGGGTCGACCGAAACGCCGTAGCGTTGCCCGTAGAAACCGGCGATCGCCTCACGCAGGGCCGGCAGGCCACGCGCCGCGGTGTAGCGGGTGTGCCCGGCAGCCAGGGCAGCCTGGCCAGCCGCGACGATGGGCGCGGCGGTGGTGAAGTCCGGCTCGCCGATTTCCAGGTGGATCACATCGTGGCCGGCCGCCTGCAGTTCGTTGGCCCGGGCCAGCAACGCCATGACATGGAAGGGTTCGATGGCGCGGCTGCGCGCACTGTATGGGTGGGCCATGACCTTCTCTCAATAGGGTCTAAACTGTTGATTCTACCTTTGCATCCCACCGAACGTGCGACGCGCGCTGCGGTCAACACCTAGGATCGGGCGGGCTAGCGCAACCCCCGATCTATCTGGTAAGTTCGGCGGCTCGCAGTCGCAGGGCCGGCGGGTGCCGGAGATGGAGCAGCCTGCGCATTGGATCAGATGAGTGAGAGGCGGTCTATTCATGTCCACCGTAGAAAAGCAAAAAACCCAGACCATGTACGGTGTCGAGCCCTATAAAGAGACCAAGGGCGAAGAGTACATGGGCGAGCCCATGAAGAAGCACTTCACCAAGCTTCTCAATGCTTGGAAAGGCGAGCTCATGCAGAGTGTCGACCGCACCGTAGACCACATGAAGGACGAAGCTGCGAACTTCCCGGACCCGGCCGACCGCGCCAGCCAGGAGGAAGAGTTTGCCCTGGAGCTGCGCAACCGCGATCGCGAGCGCAAGTTGATCAAGAAGATCGACAAGACCCTGCAGAAAATCCAGGACGAAGAATACGGCTGGTGCGATTCCTGCGGTATCGAGATCGGCCTGCGCCGTCTGGAAGCCCGCCCGACCGCCGACCTGTGCTTCGACTGCAAGGAAATCTCGGAGAAAAAGGAAAAGACCGTCGGCAAAGGCTGACACTTGTTCCATCCGAACGGGGCGCATCTTGCGCCCCGTTTCATTTATATGCCCGGCAATGCCATGAACGACTCCCGCTACATCGGACGCTTCGCCCCCACCCCGAGCGGCTTCCTGCATTTCGGCTCGCTGGTCGCCGCCCTTGCCTCCTGGCTCGATGCCCGCGCCGTCAACGGCCGCTGGCTGCTGCGCATGGAAGACACCGACCCGCCGCGGGAAATGCCCGGTGCCCGCGACGCGATCCTGCAGACCTTGGAACGCTACGGCCTGGAGTGGGATGGCGAGGTGGTGTACCAGAGCCAGCGCCACGACGCCTACGCCGCCGTGGTCGACCGCCTGTTCAACATGGGCCTGGCCTATGCCTGCACCTGCTCGCGCAAGCAGCTCGAAGGCCATGACGGCATCTACCCAGGCTTTTGCCGCAACGCGGGGCACGCCCGCGAAGGCGCGGCGATCCGCCTGCGGGTTCCCGAGCTGATCTACCGCTTCAGCGACCGGGTGCAAGGTGATTTCCAGCAGCACCTGGGCCGCGAGGTGGGTGACTTCATCATCCAGCGCCGCGACGGCCTGTATGCCTATCAATTGGCCGTGGTGCTGGATGACGCCTGGCAGGGCGTGACCGATATCGTGCGCGGCGCCGATCTGCTCGACAACACGCCCCGCCAGCTGTACCTGCAGGAACTGCTCGGCTTTTCCCAGCCGCGTTACCTGCATATCCCGCTGATCGTGCAGCCCGATGGCCACAAGCTGGGCAAGTCGTACCGCTCGCCACCGCTCGAGGCCGATCAAGCCACGCCGCTGTTGCTGCGGGCGTTGCGCGCGCTGGGGCAGGACGTCGACCCGCAGCTGCTGATTGCCACACCCGCCGAAGTGCTGGCGGTGGCGCGCCAATGCTGGCAGCCACAGGCGATTGCGCAAAGGACCACAGTGCCCGAGGCGGATTTGCGCTGAGGCCATACCGGCCTCTTCGCGGGCAAGCCCGCTCCCACACAGCAAACCTTTTGCCCCGCGCTTGGGTCAACCCATGCCACAAAAACAAAAGCCCAACAAATTCAAACCCTTGGCGAACCCTACCGATTCCCGCTAGCATCGCCCCCGCCATTTGCGCCAATAATAAGTCCAAGCCCGCAGCGCCCAACCATCGAGGCCAGCATGTACATCTATCGTTTGGTCCTGCTTCTGGTCGTGGGGATCTATCTGTTCTCCCCGGCCATCATGGACTGGTGGATCGAGCCGACCGGAGCCTGGTACCGCCCCTACCTACTCTGGCTGATCCTGATCGTCG
>NZ_DJTF01000066.1:0-8977 GCF_002438125.1 Pseudomonas sp. UBA6315 | reverse complement strand
CCCAGGTCGTGTTCGACCCGGACCGCGCCGAAACCTTCGCCGCCGCCGACCGCGTGCGCAGCGAGTACGTCGTGCAGATCACCGGCAAGGTGCGCAAGCGCCCCGATGGTGCTGTCAACGCCAACATGGCATCCGGTGCCATCGAGATTCTCGGCTACCAGCTGAACGTGCTCAACGAAGCGGAAACCCCGCCGTTCCCGCTCAACGAATACTCCGACGTCGGTGAGGAAACTCGCCTGCGCTACCGCTTCATCGACCTGCGTCGCCCGGAAATGGCCGACAAGCTGCGCCTGCGCTCGCGCATCACCAGCAGCATCCGTCGCTTCCTCGACGAAAACGGCTTCCTCGACGTCGAAACGCCGATCCTCACCCGTGCAACGCCGGAAGGCGCACGCGACTACCTGGTGCCGAGCCGTACCCACGCGGGCAGCTTCTTCGCCCTGCCGCAGTCGCCGCAGCTGTTCAAGCAGCTGCTGATGGTGGCCGGCTTCGACCGCTACTACCAGATCGCCAAGTGCTTCCGTGACGAAGACCTGCGTGCCGATCGCCAGCCGGAATTCACCCAGATCGACATCGAGACCAGCTTCCTCGATGAAAGCGAGATCATGGGCCTGACCGAAAGCATGATCCGCAAGCTGTTCAAGGAAGTGCTGGACCTGGAGTTCGGCGAATTCCCGCACATGACCTTCGAAGAAGCCATGCGCCGCTACGGCTCCGACAAGCCGGACCTGCGCATTCCGCTGGAGCTGGTCGACGTTGCCGACCAGCTCAAGGACGTCGACTTCAAGGTATTCGCAGGCCCTGCCAACGATCCGAAGTGCCGCGTCACCGCGCTGCGCCTGCCGGGCGGTGCCAGCATGCCGCGCAGCAAGATCGACGAGTACACCAAGTTCGTCGGCATCTACGGTGCCAAGGGCCTGGCCTACATCAAGGTCAACGAGCGCGCCAAGGGTGTCGAAGGCCTGCAGTCGCCGATCGTCAAGAACATCCCTGAGGCCAACCTCAACAACATCCTCGACCGCGTTGGCGCCGTAGATGGCGACATCGTGTTCTTCGGTGCCGACAAGTTCAAGGTGGTCAGCGAAGCGCTGGGCGCGCTGCGTATCCGCCTGGGCCACGACTTCGAGCTGCTGACCTGCGAGTGGGCGCCGATGTGGGTCGTCGACTTCCCGATGTTCGAAGAGAACGAAGACGGCAGCTTCACTGCCCTGCACCACCCGTTCACCGCACCCAAGTGCAGCCCGGAAGAGCTCGAGGCCAACCCGGCCACCGCCCTGTCCCGTGCCTACGACATGGTGCTCAACGGCACCGAGCTGGGCGGCGGTTCGATCCGTATCCACCGTAAAGAGATGCAGCAGGCAGTATTCCGCCTGCTGGGCATCGAGGCGGCGGAACAGGAAGAGAAGTTCGGCTTCCTGCTCGATGCGCTGAAGTTCGGTGCACCGCCACACGGTGGCCTGGCCTTCGGCCTGGACCGCCTGGTCATGCTGATGACCGGCGCCCAGTCGATCCGTGAAGTGATCGCCTTCCCGAAAACCCAGAGCGCTGCGTGCGTCATGACCCAGGCCCCAGGCATGGTCGACGCCAAGGCCCTGCGTGAGCTGCACATCCGCCTGCGCGAACAGACCAAGGTCGAGTAAGCGGACCCCGGGCGCATCCACATGGATGCGCCTTTGCGTTACGGCGCAGGAATTTGTCGTTGCGCCCCGTTCGGGGCGTAACTGTTTGTGTTTCAAGGATTTGGAGTTGTTATGGCTGGTCATTCCAAGTGGGCGAACATCAAGCACCGCAAAGAGCGCCAGGATGCCAAGAGAGGCAAGATCTTCACCAAGTGGATCCGTGAGCTGACCGTTGCCGCCAAGCAGGGCGGTGGCGATCCGGCCTCCAACCCGCGCCTGCGCCTGGCGCTGGACAAGGCCCTGGGCGCCAATATGAGCCGCGACATCATCGATCGCGCCGTGGCCCGGGGCGCTGGCACCAACGAAAGCGACAACGTCGAAGAGCTGAGCTATGAAGGCTACGGCCCGGGCGGCGTGGCGATCATGGTCGAGGCCATGACCGACAACCGCAACCGTACCGCCGCTGCCGTGCGCCATGCCTTTACCAAATGTGGCGGTAACCTCGGTACCGATGGTTCGGTGGCTTACCTGTTCGAGCGCAAGGGGCAGATCAGCTTTGCACCGGGCGTTGACGAAGATGCGTTGATGGAAGCGGCGATGGAAGCCGATGCCGACGACGTGGTCGCCAACGAAGACGGCTCGTTCGAGGTGTTCACCTCGTTCAATAGCTTTTATGCCGTGCGCAACGCGCTGGAAGAGGCGGGCTTCAAGGCCGCCGACGCTGAGATCGTCATGCAGCCGACCACCAGCGCCGAGCTGGACCAGGAAGGTGCCGAGAAGGTGCTCAAGCTGATCGATATGCTCGAAGACCTGGATGACGTGCAAAACGTCTACTCCAATGCGCAGATTTCCGACGAGATCATGGAGAAACTCGGCTAAGGTTTGCTGGCGATTCTAGTCAGGCATGTGAGTTTTTCAGCGTCTGTAGCGGCCCTTTCGCGGGGCAAGCCCGCTCCCACAGGTACTGCATCGACATTCAGATCGGTGCAGTACCCGTGGGAGCGGGCTTGCCCCGCGAAAGGGCCATTACAGTTTGCAAAATGCATTTCCTTATACGACAGGCGTTATGACTCTGATTCTTGGTATCGACCCCGGCTCGCGCATCACCGGTTATGGCGTGGTGCGCCAGACCGCGCGTGGTTGCGAGTACGTGGCGTCGGGTTGTATCCGCACCGGTGCCGGCGAGTTGCATGAGCGCTTGCAGATCGTTTTTCGTGGTGTCTGCGAAATCATACGTACCCATGAGCCGGTCACCATGGGCATCGAACGGGTGTTCATGGCCCGCAACGCCGACTCCGCGCTCAAGCTCGGCCAGGCGCGCGGTGCGGCCATCGTCGCCGCCGCCGAGGCTGGCCTGGAAATCGCCGAGTACAGCGCAAGCCAGGTCAAGCAGGCCGTCGCCGGCAGCGGTGGCGCCAACAAGGAGCAGGTGATGCTGATGGTCATGCACCTGCTCAAGCTCACCCAGAAGCCACAGATCGACGCCTCCGACGCCCTGGCCATCGCCCTGTGCCATGCCCATACCCGCTCCAGCCTGGTGCCCCACGGCCTGGCCACGGCGCGGCGACGCGGCGGGCGCTTGCGTCTGTAGCGCACTTCATGCGCTGATACATTTTTTGTCCGGGTGGCGCGTTCACCCGTTGCATTTGCTGATAGGGTTGACCGGTCTTTGACCGGCCCCGAGAGGAAGGATCGGAACGTGATTGGACGTTTGCGCGGCACCCTGGCGGAAAAGCAGCCGCCACACCTGGTTATCGACGTCAACGGCGTTGGCTACGAGCTCGAAGTGCCCATGACCACCCTGTATCGCCTGCCCAAGGTCGGCGAAACCGTGACCGTGCACACCCATCTGGTGGTGCGCGAGGATGCCCACCTGCTGTACGGCTTCCATGAAAAGCGCGAGCGCGAACTGTTCCGTGAGCTGATCCGGCTCAATGGCGTCGGCCCGAAGCTGGCATTGGCGCTGATGTCTGGCCTTGAGGCCGACGAACTGGTGCGTTGCGTGCAGGCCCAGGACACTTCAGCGCTGGTGCGTGTGCCTGGCGTGGGCAAGAAGACCGCCGAGCGCCTGCTGGTCGAGCTCAAGGACCGTTTCAAGGCCTGGGAAACTTCCCCGGCCATGTTCACCCTGGTCTCCGATGGCCCGGTGCCGGTCAGCAGCGCCTCCACGGCCGAGGCCGACGCCGTCAGCGCCCTGGTTTCCCTGGGCTACAAGCCCCAGGAAGCGAGCAAGGCGGTGGCTGCCATCAAGGACAAGGCCGGCATGAGCAGTGAAGACCTGATCCGCAGCAGCCTCAAAGGGATGATCGCCAAGTGATCGAAGCCGACCGCCTGATCGCCGCCAGTGGCCGCGACCGTGAAGAAGTCCAGGACCGTGCGATCCGCCCGCTGCGCCTGGATGATTACATCGGCCAGCCGGTGGTGCGCGAGCAGATGGCGCTGTTCATCCAGGCCGCGCGCGGTCGCCACGAGTCGCTCGACCACACCCTGATCTTCGGCCCGCCCGGGTTGGGCAAGACCACCCTGGCCAACATCATCGCCCAGGAGATGGGCGTGTCGGTCAAGAGCACCTCCGGGCCGATCCTGGAGCGCCCGGGCGACCTGGCCGCCATGCTGACCAACCTCGAACCCCACGATGTGCTGTTCATCGATGAGATCCACCGGCTTTCGCCGGTGGTCGAAGAGGTGCTGTACCCGGCCATGGAAGACTTCCAGCTCGACATCATGATCGGCGAAGGGCCGGCGGCGCGCTCGATCAAGCTCGACCTGCCACCGTTCACCCTGGTCGGTGCCACCACCCGCGCCGGCATGCTCACCAACCCATTGCGCGACCGCTTCGGCATCGTCCAGCGCCTGGAGTTCTATAGCGACAAGGACCTGGCGACCATCGTCAGCCGTTCGGCCGGCATTCTCGGCCTGGCCATTGAGGACCAGGGCGCCTACGAGATCGCCCGCCGCGCCCGGGGCACGCCGCGTATCGCCAACCGCCTGCTGCGCCGTGTGCGCGACTATGCCGAAGTGCGCGGCAAGGGGCAGATCACCAAGGCGGTGGCCGACATGGCGCTGAACCTGTTGGATGTCGACGAGCGCGGTTTCGATCATTCCGACCGGCGCTTGCTGTTGACCATGATCGAGAAGTTCGACGGCGGCCCGGTGGGGGTCGACAACCTGGCGGCGGCGATCAGCGAAGAGCGTCACACCATCGAGGATGTGCTCGAGCCGTACCTGATCCAGCAAGGCTATATCATGCGCACGCCGCGTGGCCGTGTGGTCACCCGGCATGCCTACCTGCACTTTGGCCTGAATGTTCCGGGGCGCCTGGGCGATGGCGCAGGTTTTTCCGAAGCAGGCGATGAATGACAGATCGAAACCCGCTTTTCGTGGTCCTACCGCTGGCATGCCACGGGTGCACTGGCAATACGACATTAATGATTGAAAAACAGTTGCCGCAGCGGATTGGCAAGCTGAGGAGTAAGCACTAGAGTATGCGCGCGCAAAATGGCCTTGAACCTTTCGCACACCGTTGTCGCGTCTATTACGAGGATACCGATGCCGGTGGCGTGGTGTATTACGTCAACTACCTGAAATTCATGGAGCGCGCGCGTACCGAGCGGCTGCGACACCTGGGCTTTTCCCAGCAGCAACTGGCCGGGGAGAACCTGTTGTTCGTGGTCCACTCCAGCGAAGCGCGCTATCACGCGCCGGCGCGCCTGGACGATGAACTCCGGGTGACCGCGCAAGTACTTGAACTCAATCGCGCCAGCCTGCGTTTCGTGCAGCAGGTCTGGCGAGAAAAGGATGAAACGCTGCTCTGCGAAGGGCAGTTCCTGGTGGCCGCCGTACGCGCCGACACTTTCAAACCCCGAGCCATACCCCCGGAGCTGCGCGACGCCTTTGTGGCAGACGGCTCGGGTACTCAATCGAACGCAGGAGAATAAGCGTGGAAGCTAACGTCGTCGACCATACCTCCATGTGGAGTCTGGTCAGCAATGCCAGCGTGGTGGTACAGCTGGTAATGCTGACCCTGGTGGCCGCCTCGGTCACTTCATGGATCATGATCTTTCAGCGCAGCACCATGCTGCGCGCCGGTCGTCGTGCGCTGGATGCCTTCGAGGAACGCTTCTGGTCGGGTATCGACCTGTCCAAGCTGTACCGTCAGGCAGGCAGCAACCCTGACCCGGATTCGGGTGTAGAGCAGGTCTTCCGTGCCGGCTTCAAGGAGTTCTCGCGCCTGCGCCAGCAGCCGGGCGTCGACCCTGATGCCGTCATGGAAGGTGTAGGCCGTGCCATGCGCGTGGCCATCTCGCGCGAGGAAGAAAAACTCGAGCAAAGCCTGCCGTTCCTGGCCACCGTCGGTTCCACCAGCCCGTACATCGGCCTGTTCGGTACCGTCTGGGGCATCATGAACTCCTTCCGCGGCCTGGCCAGCGCCCAGCAGGCCACCCTGGCCACCGTTGCACCGGGTATCGCCGAAGCGCTGATCGCCACCGCCATCGGTCTGTTCGCGGCAATCCCTGCGGTCATCGCCTACAACCGTTTCGCTGCCCGCAGCGAAGTGCTGATCGGCCGTTACTACACCTTCGCCGACGAGTTCCAGGCGATCCTGCACCGCAAAGTGCACACCAGCGAAGAGTAATCAGGTACAAGCCCATGGCCCGAGTTCGCCACAAACGCAAGCCGGTCGCCGAGATGAACGTGGTGCCCTACATCGACGTGATGCTGGTGCTGCTGGTCATCTTCATGGTGACGGCCCCCATGCTCAACCAGGGCGTGAAGGTCGACCTGCCCAAGGTTTCCAGCGAAGCCTTGCCGCAGGACAACAACGTCCAGATCCTCACCATTTCGATCAAGGCCGACAAGACCTACTACTGGAACCTTGGCAGCGAAGTCGATACCGACAAACAGATGGACAAGGCCATGACCTTGCCCGATATGACCAGCGCGGTGACCAAGATCATCGCCGCCGGTCGCGACCAGGGCAAGCAGACCCAGGTCTTCATTCGTGGCGACAAGGCTGTCGACTACGGCGCGGTCATGGGTGCCATGGGCGGGTTGCAGAAGGCCGGTGTCGGTAACGTTGGCCTGATTACCGAGGCGCCCTGATGCAACAGCGAGAGCCATCCGCCTCGGAAAGCTACTTCTGGCCCAGTGTCTGGGCCATCGGCCTGCATGTGCTGGTGTTCGCGCTGCTGTTCGTCAGTTTTGCCATGACGCCAGAGCTGCCGCCTTCCAAGCCGATCGTTCAGGCTACTCTGTACCAGCTCAAGTCCAAGAGCCAGGCGACCACCCAGACCAATCAGAAGATTGCCGGGGAGGCGAAGAAAACCGCCTCGCGTCAGACCGAAGTCGAGCAGCTGGAGCAGAAGAAGGTAGAGCAGGAGGCCGTCAAGGCCGCGGAACAAAAGAAAGCCGACGCCGCTCAAAAGGCCGAGGAAGCCCGCGAAGCTGCCGAGGCGAAAAAGGCCGAGGAGGCCGCCAAGGCCGCCGAAGCCAAGAAAGCCGCGGAGTCCAAGAAGGCCGAGGAGGCGAAGAAGGCCGCCGAGAAGCAGCAGGCCGACATCGCCAAGAAGAAGGCTGAAGAAGAGGCCAAGAAGCAGGCCGAGGAAGAAGCCAAGAAACAAGCTGCCGAGGAAGCCAAGAAAAAGGCCGCCGAGGACGCGAAGAAGAAAGCAGCCGAGGACGCCAAGAAGAAAGCCGCGGCGGCCGAGGAAGCGAAGAAGAAGGCAGCTGAAGAGGCCAAGAAAAAGGCCGCTGCAGACGCCCAGAAGAAAAAGGCACAGGAAGCGGCCCGCAAGGCGGCGGAAGACAAGAAAGCCCAGGCCCTGGCCGAGCTCTTGTCCGACACCACCGAACGGCAGCAGGCCCTGGCTGACGAGCAGGGTGACCAGGTGGCCGGCGACTTCGACGACCTGATCCGCATGCGCGCGGCCGAGGGCTGGGCACGACCGCCTTCCGCGCGCAAGGGCATGACGGTGACCCTGCAGGTCAGCATGTTGCCGGACGGCACCATCACCGGTGTCAGCGTGACCCGTTCCAGTGGTGACGGTCCGTTTGACAGTTCAGCGGTGGCTGCGGTCAAGAACATTGGTCGCCTGACTGAAATGCAGGGTATGAAACCGAGCGATTTCAATCGTTATCGTTCGTTCAAGATGACATTTACACCTGAGGATCTAGCGTTGTGATTAAACTCCTTCGAGGAATGCTGGTCATGCTCTGCTGCGTGGCTGGCATGGCCATGGCAGAGGAAAAGAACATCCTGGTCACCAGCGGCAGCGATCGGGCCACGCCCATCGCGGTAGTGCCGTTCGGTCTGCAGGGTGGCAGCGTACTGCCGGAAGACATGGCCGATATCATCGGCAACGACCTGCGCAACTCGGGCTACTACTCGCCGATTCCGCGCCAGAACATGATCAGCCAGCCGACCCAGGCCAGCGAAGTCATCTTCCGCGACTGGAAAGCCCTCGGCGCCCAGTACGTGATGGTCGGCAGCATCGTGCCGTCGGGCGGCCGTCTGCAGGTGCAGTACGCGCTGTTCAACGTCGCCACCGAGCAGCAAGTGCTGACCGGTAGCGTCGCGGGCACCGCTGACCAGCTGCGCGACATGTCGCACTACATCGCCGACCAGTCGTTCGAGAAGCTCACCGGCATCAAGGGGGCGTTCTCCACCCGCATGCTGTACGTGACCGCCGAGCGCTTCTCGACCAACAACACCCGCTACACCCTGCAGCGTTCGGACTACGACGGTGCCCGTGCAGTGACCCTGCTGCAGTCGCGCGAGCCGATCCTGTCGCCGCGCTTCGCCCCGGATGGCAAGCGTATCGCCTATGTCTCGTTCGAGCAGAAGCGCCCACGCATCTTCATCCAGCACATCGATACCGGTCGCCGCGAGCAGGTCACCAACTTCGAGGGCCTGAACGGTGCGCCGGCCTGGTCGCCTGATGGTTCGCGCCTGGCGTTCGTGCTGTCCAAGGACGGCAACCCGGACATCTACGTGATGAACGTGGCCTCGCGCCAGATCAGCCGTGTCACCGCCGGCCCCGGTATCAACACCGAGCCGTTCTGGGGCAAGGATGGCAACACGCTGTACTTCACCTCCGACCGTGGCGGCAAGCCGCAGATCTACAAACAGTCGATCAGCGGTGGTGGTGCCGAGCGCGTGACGTTCGTGGGCAACTACAACGCCAACCCGAAACTTTCGGCGGATGAAAAGACCCTGGTGATGATCCATCGCCAGCAGGGTTTCACCAACTTCAAAGTGGCGGCACAAGACTTGCAGCGCGGAAGTGTAAAGATTCTGTCTGAAACAAGTCTTGATGAGTCTCCCACTGTTGCGCCAAACGGCACCATGCTAATCTACG
>NZ_DJTF01000107.1:0-5079 GCF_002438125.1 Pseudomonas sp. UBA6315 | reverse complement strand
AGTTCGGGATCGACCCCAAGGTACTGGATCGCATGGCGCTGGAAGTCGGCCAGCTGGTTGGCATCGGCGTCCAGGTAGGCCTGGTAATTGGTGGTGGCAACCTGTTCCGTGGTGCGGCGCTCAGTGCAGCCGGCATGGACCGCGTCACCGGCGACCACATGGGCATGCTGGCAACCGTAATGAATGGCCTGGCCATGCGCGACGCGCTGGAGCGGGCAAACATTACCGCCATCGTCATGTCGGCCATTTCCATGGTGGGCGTGACCGATCACTATGATCGCCGCAAAGCCATGCGTCACCTGAACGCCAAGGAAGTCGTTATCTTCGCTGCCGGTACCGGCAACCCGTTCTTCACCACCGACTCCGCCGCTTGCCTGCGCGCCATCGAAATCGATGCCGACGTGGTATTGAAGGCAACCAAGGTCGATGGTGTATACACTGCAGATCCATTCAAGGACCCGCATGCCGAGAAGTTCGATCATCTTACCTACGATGAAGTGCTGGATCGCAAGCTGGGCGTGATGGACCTGACGGCAATCTGTCTGTGCCGCGACCACAAGATGCCGCTGCGCGTCTTCAACATGAACAAGCCCGGCGCCCTGCTGAACATCGTGCACGGCGGCGCGGAAGGAACCCTGATCGAGGAAGTTCAAAAATGATCAACGACATCAAGAAAGACGCCCAGGACCGCATGGGCAAGTCCATCGAGGCCCTGGGCCGCAACCTGGCGTCCATCCGTACCGGTCGCGCCCACCCAAGCATCCTGGACAGCGTCAAGGTCACCGCCTGGGGTAGCGAGATGCCGCTGAACCAGGTGGCCGCTATTTCCGTCGAAGATGCCCGGACCCTGAAGATTGTCGCCCACGACAAGAACCTCAGCGCCGCCATCGAGAAGGCCATCCTGACCTCCGACCTCGGCCTGAACCCGTCCAGCGCCGGTACCACCATCCGCGTACCGATGCCGGCCCTGACCGAGGAAACCCGCAAGGGTTACACCAAGCAGGCCAGTGGCGTTTGCGAAGATGCCAAGGTTGCCGTGCGCAACGTGCGCCGTGATGCCCTGGCAGAGCTGAAGAAGCTGACCAAGGACAAGGCCATCAGCGAAGACGAAGAGCGTCGCGCTGCCGACGAGATCCAGAAGCTGACCGACAAGTTCGTCGCCGAAGTCGACGCTGCGTACAAAGCCAAGGAAAAGGACCTGTTGGCCGTCTAAGGCCGAGGTTTTTTAATGGAAAAGACCAAGCTGGCGGCACCCTCTTCGGTGCCGCGTCACGTCGCGATCATCATGGATGGCAACAATCGCTGGGCGAAGAAGCGCCTGTTGCCCGGCGTTGCCGGGCACAAGGCCGGCGTCGATGCCGTGCGTGCGGTCATCGAAGTCTGCGCCAAGTCCGGCGTCGAGGTGCTGACCCTGTTCGCGTTTTCCAGCGAGAACTGGCAGCGCCCGGCCGAAGAGGTCGGGGCGTTGATGGAGCTGTTCTTCTCGGCGCTGCGGCGTGAGGCCAAGCGTCTCAACGAGAACAACATCAGCCTGCGCATCATCGGTGACCGTTCGCGTTTTCACCCGGAGCTGCAGGCCGCCATGCGCGAAGCCGAAGCGCTGACCGCGGGCAATAATCGCTTCATCCTGCAGATCGCCGCCAATTATGGTGGCCAGTGGGACATTGCCCAGGCTGCCCAGCGCCTGGCGCGCGAGGTCCAGGCCGGCCATCTGCGCCCGGACGACATCACCCCGGGCCTGCTGCAGACCTGCCTGGCCACGGGCGAGCTGCCGCTGCCAGACCTGTGCATCCGTACCGGTGGCGAGCACCGCATCAGCAACTTCCTGCTGTGGCAGCTGGCCTACGCCGAACTGTACTTCTCCGACCTGTATTGGCCGGACTTCAAACACGAGGCCATGCGCAATGCCCTGGCCGATTTCGCTTCGCGCCAGCGCCGCTTTGGTAAGACCAGCGAGCAGGTCGAGGCTGGAGCTCGTGCTTAATGCTTAAACAACGCATCATTACCGCGCTGATTCTGCTGCCGATCGCGCTGGGTGGATTTTTCCTGCTCGAAGGTGGGGATTTCGCCCTGTTCATCGGCTTCGTGGTGACCCTCGGTGCTTGGGAGTGGGCGCGTCTGGCCGGCTTGATGGCCCAGCCGCTGCGCATCGCCTACGCGGCCGTGGTCGCCGGGGCGCTGATGCTGCTCTATCTGATGCCTGACCTGGCGCCCTGGGTGCTCGGTGCGTCGGTGATCTGGTGGGGGCTGGCGACCTGGCTGGTACTCACCTACCCGCGCAGCAGCGAACTCTGGGCCAGCGCCGCCTGCCGCCTGCTGATCGGCCTGCTGATCCTGCTGCCGGCCTGGCAAGGTCTGATCCTGCTCAAGCACTGGCAGCTGGGCAACTGGCTGATCCTGTCGGTCATGGTGCTGGTATGGGCCGCCGATATCGGTGCCTATTTCTCCGGCCGGGCCTTCGGCAAGCGCAAGCTGGCGCCGCTGGTCAGCCCGGGCAAGAGCTGGGAAGGCGTGTATGGCGGCCTTGCGGTCAGCCTGGTGATTACCTTGGTGGTCGGCATCAGCCGCGACTGGGGTGTCGGGCAGATCCTGCTGGGGCTGCTGGGCGCTGCGCTGGTGGTCATGGCGTCGGTGGTCGGTGACCTGACCGAGAGCATGTTCAAGCGCCGCTCCGGGATCAAGGACAGCAGCAACCTGCTGCCGGGTCACGGCGGCGTGCTGGACCGCATCGACAGCCTGACGGCGGCCATCCCGCTGTTCGCGGTGCTGTTGTGGGCGGCCGAATGGGGTGTGATGTGAGTGCACTGCAGCGCATTACCGTACTCGGGGCGACCGGTTCGATCGGCCTGAGCACCCTGGATGTGATTGCGCGTCACCCCGAGCGCTACCAGGTGTTCGCCCTGAGCGGTTATTCGCGTGTCGACGAACTGCTGGCCCTGTGCTTGCGGCATCGTCCGGCCTTTGCCGTGGTGCCCAGCGCCGAGGCGGCTTTGCGCCTGCGTGAAGGCCTTGCGGCGGCCGCTTGCGCCACCCAAGTGCTGGAAGGGGAGGCGGGCCTCTGTGAAGTCGCTGCGGCGGCCGAGGTGGATGCCGTGATGGCCGCCATCGTCGGCGCCGCAGGCTTGCGCCCGACCCTGGCGGCCGTGCAGGCCGGCAAGAAGGTGCTGCTGGCCAACAAGGAAGCGCTGGTGATGTCCGGCGCGCTGTTCATGGACGCCGTGCGCCAGAGCGGCGCGGTGCTGCTGCCGATCGACAGCGAGCACAACGCGATCTTCCAGTGCCTGCCGGGTGACTATGGCCGTGGCCTGAGCCAGGTGGGGGTGCGCCGCATCCTGCTGACCGCCTCGGGCGGGCCGTTCCGTGAAACGCCGCAGGCGGCACTGGCCGATGTCACGCCCGAGCAGGCCTGTGCGCACCCGAACTGGTCCATGGGCCGCAAGATCTCGGTGGACTCGGCGAGCATGATGAACAAGGGTCTGGAGCTGATCGAGGCTTGCTGGCTGTTCGATGCGGCGCCGGCCAAGGTCGAGGTGGTGGTGCACCCGCAGAGCGTGATCCATTCGCTGGTCGATTACGTCGACGGTTCGGTGCTGGCCCAGTTGGGCAACCCGGACATGCGCACCCCCATCGCCAACGCCCTGGCCTGGCCCGAGCGGATCGATTCGGGGGTTGCCCCGCTCGATCTGTTCGCCATCGCCCGCCTGGACTTCCAGGCGCCCGACGAGCAGCGCTTCCCGTGCCTGCGCCTGGCACGCCAGGCCGCCGAGGCGGGCAACAGTGCCCCGGCGGTGCTCAACGCTGCCAACGAGGTGGCGGTCGAGGCATTTCTCGAGCGGCGTATCCGCTTCCCGGAGATCGCGGGTATGATCGAACAGGTGCTCGACCAGGAGCCTGTGGTGCCGCTGCCCTCGCTGGATGCGGTGTTCGCCGCCGACCAGCGCGCCCGCGAACTGGCCCGCGAGTGGCTTCGCCGCCACGGCCGCTGACACCCTGCCCAGGGTTTGGCTGAACGTCATTCGGAGATAGACATGACTGCGCTCTACATGATTATCGGCACCCTGGTGGCACTGGGTGTACTGGTCACGTTCCACGAATTCGGCCACTTCTGGGTCGCTCGCCGCTGTGGCGTGAAGGTACTGCGTTTTTCCGTGGGTTTTGGCACGCCACTGCTGCGCTGGCATGACCGCCAGGGCACCGAGTTCGTGGTCGCGGCGATCCCGTTGGGCGGCTACGTGAAGATGCTCGACGAGCGCGAAGGCGAAGTGCCGCCGGCGCTGGTGGGGCAATCGTTCAATCGCAAGTCGGTACGCCAGCGGATCGCCATCGTGGCCGCCGGCCCCATTGCCAACTTCCTCCTGGCCATCGTGTTCTTCTGGATCCTGGCGATGCTGGGTACCCAGCAGATTCGCCCGGTGATCGGGGCTGTCGAGCCGGACAGCCTGGCGGCTTCCGCCGGGCTGGTGGCGGGCCAGGAAATTGTCTCGGTCGATGGCAAACCGACCAGCGGTTGGTCGGCGGTCAACCTGCAACTGGTCCGGCGCCTGGGCGAGAGCGGCACGCTGCAGGTTGGCGTGCGTGACGAAGGCGCCAGCGCCGAGCGCCAGCTGCAGATCAAGCTCGACAGCTGGCTCAAGGGCGCCGACGAGCCCGACCCGATCCAGTCCCTTGGGCTGCGCCCTTGGCGCCCGGCGCTTGAGCCGGTGCTGGCCGAGATCGATGCCAAGGGCCCGGCCGCGGCGGCTGGCCTGAAAACCGGCGACCGCCTGCTGGCCCTCGATGGTGTGGCGCTCAAGGACTGGCAGCAGCTGGTCGACAGTGTGCGGGCTCGCCCCGAGGCCAAGGTCATGCTGCGTGTCGAGCGTGACGGCGCGGCCCTGGAAGTGCCGGTAACCCTGGCCCGCAAGGGTGAAGGCAGGGCCTCGGGCGGTTACCTGGGGGCGGGCGTGAAAGGCGGCGAATGGCCAGCCAGCATGCTCCGCGAAGTCAGCTACGGCCCGCTGGAGGCCGTGGGCGAGGGCCTGTCGCGCACCTGGAACATGAGTGTGCTGACCCTCGAATCGCTGAAGAAAATGCTGTTCG
>NZ_DJTF01000038.1:0-25538 GCF_002438125.1 Pseudomonas sp. UBA6315 | reverse complement strand
CAGGATTACGCCAAAGATGCCATGTCAGCTCTGGATCATTTCGATACGCTATTCCGGTCGCACAGGACGGAGCCTGAGCTGTCAGGTAAGGTGGGGATTACGGCTCCACATGCTATTGGCAGGCGCTTCCTAATACCGTTTCTTCAGCCCCTGGCCGCTGCACATCCTGACCTGCAATTCGATCTCCGCTTGGAAGATCAGATGACTGATGCCGTTGAAGCGCATATCGATATTGGTATCCGGGTGGGGGTTATTCGCGACCGGCGCTACGTTGCACGTGCCTTAGCTCCCGTGCCGTTTTACGTTGTCGCGTGCCCGTCTCTCATAGGCCAAAAGACACCACCTAAATCTTTGGATGCCTTAGCTAAGCTGCCACTTTCAGTCCTGATCGACCGGAAAAATGGCCGCCCTTGGCCTTGGCTATTTGCCGACGGGCAAACGTTCGCGCCCAGGCAGCCAGCGCTTATCTGTGATGATCCAGATACGGAATTGGAAGCCACCCTGGCAGGCATGTGTTTTGGCCAAATTCCTGCCTATCTGGCTGAGCCTCATCTGCGGTCAGGAAAGCTGGTTGCCGTTTTGGCTGATCACGCTCCAGCACCATGGGATCTGTTCATATACCGCCCGCAGCAGGGTCCTGTATCGAAGCGGGTGCGATTGGTGTACGACCACCTTAAGCAGGCTTTCTCAAACCCCAAGCTATTTCCCCAGGGCCTGGGGACATAGCTTGAATACCTGCCAGCAATCGTCCGCTTTTGGCCGATTCTGTTGAAAAAGTAGCGACCTCCCCATGCCGTTGGCAAAATTGCTTTGTCAGCGGGCGTGGAGGCGAACAGCATGATGGGACAGTTACCGGGAGGACAGCAGCGCCTGTTCTACTCGTTCAATCTGGAAGATCACGTCCCGGCCCAACATCTCCTGCGAAGCATCGACCAGTGCCTGGATCTCAGTGATCTGCGTGCCTACCTGGCGGATTTCTATAGCCCCATCGGGCGCCCCTCGATTGACCCGGAGTTGATGGTGCGCATGCTGGTCGTCGGCTACTGCTATGGCATTCGTTCCGAGCGGCGATTGTGCGAAGAGGTGCACCTGAACCTGGCCTATCGCTGGTTCTGCCGGCTGGGTCTGGAAGACGAAGTACCCAATCACTCGACCTTCTCGAAGAATCGCCATGGGCGTTTTCGTGACAGCGATCTATTCCGCTGGTTATTCAATGAGGTGCTGCGGCGCTGCATGGCAGCCGGCCTAGTCAAGGGTGAAGGTTTCGCCGTCGACGCCAGCATCATTAAGGCGGATGCCAGCCGGCAACGTGGGGTGGCGGGAGATCAGGTCGATTGGAACGACCCAAAGCTCAGCAGCCGAGCAGTGCGTGAGTACCTCGAAGCCCTTGATGAAGAGGCGCTGGCTGAGGCTCTTCCCAAGAAAATTTCGCTCACAGACCCTCAGTCCCGTTGGACAGCAGCGCCAGGTGGCCCGGCCTTTTTTGCCTACTCCACGAATTACCTGATCGACACTGAGCACGGTGTGATCATGGACGTGGAAGCTACCCCGGCGCACCGTACCGCCGAAGTCGACTCGACCAGGACGATGGTCGAGCGTGTCGAAGCGCATTTCGATCTCACGCCGGAACGCCTTATCGGCGATACCGCTTATGGCACCGCCCCGATGCTGGCCTGGATGGTAGAAGAAAAGGACATCGAGCCGCATGTGCCGGTGTGGGACAAGACCGAGCGCAAGGACGACAGCCTCTCCAGTAACGACTTCCACTGGAATCAGGAAGCCAATGAATATCGCTGCCCAGCCGGCAAACCGCTACGCAGTGAATGGCGTGCCTTCACTCAGCAAAGATCGCGGGTAACCAAGGCCAACACCATCATTTACCGCTCCAGCCAAACCGACTGCGCCACCTGCTCGTTGAAAGCGAAATGCTGCCCCAACACGCCGAATCGGAAGATCGTCCGCAGCATCCATGAGTCTTCCCGCGACGTGGCTCGACGCATCGCCAAGACACCGGAATACCTCGTCTCTCGCTGCGAACGAAAGAAGGTGGAAATGCTTTTCGCCCACCTCAAACGGATCATGAAACTCGACCGTTTACGACTGCGTGGCCTAACGGGTGCCACTGACGAATTCACCTTAGCTGCGATGGTGCAGAACCTGCGCCGCATGGCCAAGCTTTTGCCTCAAGGGCCACCGCTGACGGGATAGGTACGCCTGCTACGAGCAGAAACCCTCAAATTAACCCTTAAACCGGAGCAAGGACGCTCAGTGAAACGCCGGAAGGCAACTTGAAGTGGCTTGCAGCCATTTCGACAGCAGGTACATCCGACCGCCTTGCTGCCGCTAAACCTACTTTTTCAACAGAATCGGCCGATTGCTGCCTTCCACAGCATGGTCACCGGTCAGCAATCAACAAACCAGTTGTAAAAATGGTATCCCGCGCTAACTGACACAGCACATGTGCCCAGCGTCAATAGAGGCCACTGTCCCTCGACACCAAGCCACCACTGCACTTTAAATAGAAGAGCTCCCACCAACGCGCAGGCCAGAACACCAAGACCCAGGCCAACCAAAGCGAACAGCCGAGCCCCTAGCCCTGGATTTCCGCCGTGCCAGTTCTCACTCAGGCAAAAGGGGCAATGATTGGACGAAGGCGAATAACCCCAGAAACCACGGCTATATGACGCCCTCGGAACCATCGCTTTGCCACAGTTGTGACAGGTAACCATCGAGTGTCTCATACCGCACCTCAGCTCAAATCGTCCTAGATGAGCCCATGGTGCGCTACCGCGGAAAAACCCCAACTACCGGACCTGACATCTAGCCAACACCTGCTGCTAAGCTGGGCATCGAACCCTCCCGCCCAGGTAACCGGGGTTATGCTGTAGGCGACTGATTCTACTGAATCCTCCTCGGTGGTCGACCGGCATCGCCCTGTCGCGAAACGAGAGTTCAGGACGCCAGTTCAACTCCTTCTAAAGGCCGCTCATCGGAAATACGTGCACGGGGCACTTATGGGGGCATCTAACAATAGATCTTTCAAAAAAGTATTTAAGAACAATAGGTTATGCATATATTTTGGATCCCCCCGGCTCCACCAAACACGCAAAGGCACCTGGTCATCCAGGTGCCTTTTTTTATGCCCGCGCAACATGCCCTGCAGCTGCCCCATGCTCTGGAAGCGGCCGCCCCAGCAGCATTCCGACTAAGACTGCAAACACCAACGCAACTACGCCCGCACTCACCAACACCGCCTCAAAGCCCCCAGCAAACGCCTGCCGTGCCACCGGCGCCACCACCTCGCGCAAGCTCGGGTCAATCAACCCCAGCGCCGCCTGCAAATCCCCTGCAGCAACCCGCGCCGCCATCGCCGCAACCTTACCCATGTGCTCAGGCGCCAACCCAGCCATGGCCTCACGCAACAGTTGCCCACTACGCGCCGCAAGCACCCCACCCAACACCCCAATCGCAATCACGATCGCACCAAACCTCGTAGTCGTACTCAACCCCGAAGCCATCCCGGTACGCTCACGCGGCACACAAGCCATGATGTTCTTCTGCGTATCACCATTAAGCAGCCCCGCCCCCGCCCCCAGCACCACGCTGGCCAAGGCAAACGCCATGTAGCCCCCATGCCCAACCGCCCAGGCACACAGCAGATTCCCCACCCCAACCAGCACCAGCCCCAAGGCAAATACCCGCGCCGGGCTCCAACGCCCCGCCAACCGCATCCCCAGCCGCGGCGTCAGCAGCATCGCCACGGCAAACGGCAACATCCCCGCCCCCGCCCCCAGCGCCGACAACTGCAGGCCGTTCTGCAGGTACAGCGGCAGCAAGGTCATCATCACCTGGGCGCACGCGGCGTAGGCGAACATGCCCAGCAGCGCGCCGATGAAGCGCCCGCTGCGCATCAGTTGCAGGTCGATCATCGGCCGTGGCTGGCTGCGCTCGACCATGATGAACAGGCTGAACAGGAAGGCGCTGATGAGTAGCCGGCCGAGGGTGTCGACGCTGGTCCAGCCGACCTGGTTGGCATCGATCATGGCCCAGATCAGGCAGCCGAGGCTGCCGGCGAAGGTCAGGCTGCCCATGGGGTCGAGACGGGCGGCGGCGCTGTCGCGGGATTCTTCGACGCTGCGCAGCACCATCAGGGCGAGCAGCGCGACCAGGGGCAGGTTGATGTAGAAGATCCAGCGCCAGCCGAGGGTGCTGGCGATTATGCCGCCAAGCAGTGGCGCGAAGGTGATGGTCGCGCCCATGCAGGCGCCCCAGAAGGCCCACGCGCGCATGCGTTCCTGGGGTTCGTGGAAGCGGTGGCCGATGGCGGCCAGCGCTGCGGTCAGCAGCAGGGCGGCGCCGATGCCTTTGGCGGCGCGGGCCAGGTCGAGGAACAACAGGCTGGGAGCAGCGCCGCAGGCGAGTGAGGCGGCGCCGAACACGGCCAGGCCGATCAGCAGCATGCGCTGGCGGCCGAAGCGGTCGGCCAGGCTGCCGGCGGGCAGCAGACAGGCGGCGAAGGCCAGCAGGTAGGCGCTGACCACCCATTCGATATCGGCGAACGAGCCGGACAGGTCGCGGGCGATGCTGGGCAGGCTGACGGCGACGATGTTGGTGTCGAGAATGATCAGGGCGCAGACCAGGGAGGCGGTTAGCAGGGTGAAGCGCGCAGAGGGCATGACGGGGGCTCCGGAAGCAGAGCGGGTTGGCTTGGGGGTGATTGGTCTGGGGGATCGTTGGGGCTGCTTTGCAGCCCATCGCCGGCAAGCCGGCTCCTACAGGGACCGCGGCGCTGTACAGGGCTGCGGGAAGTGTGGGAGCTGGCTTGCCGGGGATGGACCGCGAAGCGGTCCCCGGCAATCTCACAGGCAATCTTTGCCGCCAAGGCACCAGCCTTGTAGTGTTGGCTTCACCATAACGCCACCACTCGCCAAGCGTGTTAGCTCCAGCGTCCGGCGTCATTAGCTTGCAGGTAACAGGCCATGGAAATCCGTCATTTCCGCTACTTCCTCTGCGTCGCCCGGCACGGCCATTTCACCCGTGCCGCCGAGCAGCTGGGCATCGCCCCGCCCACCCTCAGCCGGCAGATCCAGGACATGGAGCGCGAGCTGGGCGTGCGCCTGTTCGAACGCAATCAGCGTGAAGTGAACCTGACGGCTGCCGGCCAGGCGCTGCTGATCGAAGCCGAACACGCCGTGCGCCAGTTCGATGCCGCACAACTGGGGGCGCAACGTGCCGGGCGTGGCGAAAGCGGCAGCATCGAGCTGGGCTACGTGGCCTCGGCGGCCTACTCGGGCATGCTGCAGCGCCAGGTGATCAGCTTCAGCGACACCCACCCCGGCGTGCGCCTGAACATTCGCGAACTGCCCATGGCCGAGCTGCCCGGGATGGTCCGCGATGGCCTGCTGGACCTTGCCTATGTGCGCTCGCCCATGGAGCTGCCAGAAGAACTCGAGGCCATCGCCCTGCACCGGGAAGACTTCGTCCTCGCCCTGCCCGCCAGCTCGCGGATCAACGAACTCCCGCAGATTCCGGCCGCACGCCTGGCGGGCGAAAGCTTCATCCTGCCCGAGCAGATTTCCGGCACGCTGGAGGTGGCGGCGCAAGGGGGATTCGTGCCTCGGCTAGGCCCGCAGCCCGGCAGCCTGGTTGCGGTGATTACCTTGGTTTCCTTGGGCCAGGGGATTGCCGTGGTGCCGGAATCGGTGGTGCAGCGCATCAACCTGCCGCAGGTGAACTACCGGCGTATTGCCGATTGCCAGGCCAGTTCGTGGTTGAGCCTGGTCTATCGGCGCTTTGAAAAGGCACCGGCGGTGACCAGGTACGTCGAAATGATGGCCAATTGAGCTTCAGCCTATTTGTCGCACCACCGGTGCGACTTTTCTTAACTGGATTAGTGTCAGCAGCGCTGGCACTTTTAGATGCTCAAAAAGCAAAGGGCACCCATCCGGAGTGCCCTCGCCCTTGCTACCAGGTGACCCCAATCACCCCATCGTCCGCGCCCCCACCGGCTGCGCATGCCCCCGCGATGTCACGATCCCGAGGAACGAAATCACGATCGCCAAGCCCAGGGTGGAACTCACCTCCGCCCGATGCTCAGGGGTATACATCATCACCGCCAACGCCCCACCAATGAACAGGATCACCGCCCAGGTCAGCCACGGGAACAGCCACATGCGGAACTTCAGCTCGGCGTTCTCGCGCTCCAGGCGGCGGCGCATGCGCAGCTGGGAGATGGCGATGACCATGTACACCAGCAGCGCGATGGCGCCGGAGCTGGCGAGCAGGAACTCGAACACGCCCTTGGGTGCGAAATAGTTGAGGATGGCGATGGCCGCGCCGATCAGCGTGCTGCCGAACACCGCGGCGCGCGGTACGCCGACCTTGGAGGTCTTGTTGAGGAAGGCCGGGGCGTCGCCGCGCTTGGCCAGCGAGTACATCATCCGCGAAGCGATGTAGATCGACGAGTTCATGCAGCTGGTGACGGCCACCAGCACCACCAGGTCGACCATGAAGGCCGCGTTGGGGATGTTCATCAGCTCCAGCGCGCGCTGGTACGAACCCACCACCGCCAGCTGCGGGTCGTTCCACGGCACGATCGAGATGATCACGAAGATCGACAGGATGTAGAAGGTGCTGATGCGCCAGATCACCGAGCGGGTGGCCTTGGCGATGTTGCGCGAGGGGTCGCTGGATTCGGAGGCGGCGATGGTCACCGCCTCGGTGCCGATGAAGCTGAACATCACGGTGATGAAGGCGCCGATCACCGCCGACCAGCCTTTGGGCGCAAAGCCGCCGTATTCGGCCATCAGCCCGCTCAGGCCGCTGACTTCGCGGTTGGGCAGCCAGCCCATCAGCGCGGCGAAGCCCAGGCCGATGAAGCCGAGGATCGCGGTGACCTTGAGGATGGCGAACCAGAACTCGAACTCGCCGTACTTGGCCACGCTGAACAGGTTGGTGCAGGCCAGCAGCAGCACCGAGGCCAGGGCGAAGATCCAGCTGTCGACCTGGGGGAACCAGGCGTTGAGCACGTGCCCGGCGGCCAGGGCTTCGATCGGAATCACCAGCACCCAGAACCACCAGTACAACCAGCCGATGGTGTAGCCGGCCCAGCGGCCGATGGCCTGGTCGGCGTAGGTGGAGAACGAACCTGTGTCAGGGTGTGCCACGGCCATTTCGCCGAGCATGCGCATGACCAGCACCACCAAAGTGCCGGCCACGAAATAAGAAACGATGGTGGCTGGCCCGGCCGCCGCAATGGCGTGCCCGGAGCCGACGAAGAGTCCGGCGCCGATGATGCCCGCGATGGACAGCATCGTTACATGACGTGGCTTGAAACCTTGTGCAAGGTTGCCATCAGATCCCACGGTGTTCATTGATGTTGTTCTCTTTTTGCTGACACAAGGAAAGGACGGGCAGGCGTAGGCGAAAATATCTCCTTTGAAATCAGTAAGTCGACACGTTACCGGTGCTCTTTTGTTGATCTTTGGCACGCGTCACAGAGCAACGTGTCAGGGCGAGTCGGGGTTCATTTAAGCCCCGTGGGGATGTGGGAAATTACACGAGAACGCCTCGGAACTGTTCGATCACGACAGGGCATTTCCCTGAGCGCCAAATGTCGCGATTGGCATGTCCGATTGCGCCAGGGGGCCGTCTGGCGCTTTAGTTTTTCATTTGGATGTGTTGTGGCTGTATCGGCCAATCGCCGGCAAGCCGGCTCCCACAGGGGCACCACTGTGCTCAAGGGCGGTGGTGTGCCTGTGGGAGCCGGCTTGCCGGCGATTGGGCTCAGTTACCAGGTCAGGCAGATCTTGCCGAAATGCCGGTTGCTCTCCTGGTAGCGGAACGCCTCGACGATCTGCTCCAGCTCGAAGTGCTTGTCCACCACCGGCCGCAGGCCGTTGGCATCGATCGCCCGAACCATCGCCTGCTGCTGCGCGCGGTTGCCCACCAGCACGCCCTGCAGGCGGATCTGGCGCACCAGCGCCTGCACCAGCGGCAGCTGCCCGGCGACGCCGGTGAGAATGCCGATCAGTGAAATATGCCCACCGATGCGTGCGGCGATCATCGATTGCTCCAGGGTCGCCGGCCCGCCCACCTCGATCACATGGTCGACGCCGCGGTTGCCCGTGAGCTCGCGCACCTTCTCGCCCCAGGCGGGCGTGCCCTTGTAGTTGATCAGGTGGTCGGCGCCCAGTGCCTTCAAGCGCTCGAGCTTGGCATCGCTGGACGAGGTGGCGATCACCGTGGCACCCGCCAGCTTGGCGAACTGCAGGGCGAAGATCGAGACACCGCCGGTGCCCTGCACCAGCACGGTATCGCCGGGCTTGAGGTGGTCATCGCTCATCAGCGCGCGCCAGGCGGTGAGGCCGGCGGTGGTCAGGGTGGCGGCTTCGGCGTGGCTGTAGCCCTGGGGCGCCAGGGTGAAGGAGGTGGCGCGGGCGGTGACCTTGGCGCGGGCATAGCCATCGATGCCGTCGCCCGGCACGCTGGCGAAGCCTTCGACCAGCGCCTGGCCGTCGAGCCAGTCGGGGAAGAAGGTGCTGACGACGTTGTCGCCGACCTTGAATTCGCTGACGCCGGCGCCCACTGCGGTCACTTCGCCGGCGCCGTCGGCCATGGGGATGCGCCGCTCGCTCGGGCCCCACATGCCGCTGACCACGGCGAAGTCATGGTAGTTGAGGGAGCTGGCGTGCAACTGCACGGTGATTTCGCCGGGCTTGGGCGCAGCGGCCTCGCACGTGCCGACCTCGACCTTGTCGTAGCCGCCGCCGGGTTGCACATAGATGGCCTTGCTGGTCATGGCTGGGTCTCCAGTTCAGGGGAAAGACTGGAGTTCAGCATAGACAGTGCCGGCCTCTTCGCGGGGCAAGCCCGCTCACACTATGAGCAGCTCTACCCTTGTGGGAGCCGGCTTGCCGGCGATGGGGCCAGCAAAATCAGCCCAACATCCCCTGCAACGCCCGGCAATCCACCGCATGCCAATCCACCAGCTCCGGCCACGGGTTATCCGGCAGGTTCACCAGCACCGTGCGCGCGCCGGCAGCCCGCCCGCAATCCAGGTCGAAGCGGTAATCACCCACCATCACCAGTTCGCTCGGCGCCACGCCCCAGGCCTGGGCGATCTTCAGCAGGCCATCCGGGCTGGGCTTGGGCTCGGCCTCGTCACGCCCCAGCACATGCTCCACCTCGAAGCAGTCCGCCAGGCCGATGGCCTCCAGCGTCACATGCGCGAGCTCGCGCGCATTGCGGGTGAGGATGCCCAGGCGGCACCCGCGCTCGGCCAGCGCCCGCACCAGCTCCACCGCCCCGCTGGCTGCCGTGGAGGCGATCGCCAGGTCACGCTCGTGCTCCAGCAGCCAGGCATGCTTGGCAGCAGCCTCGGCGGCCGGCAACGCCGCCAGGTGCGTGAGGATGTCGTGCTCGGCGGGAATCTCCAGCGCCTCGCGGATGGCGGCAAAATCGTGCACCGCCACGGTCAGGGTGCCGTCCATGTCGAACACCCAGTTGCGGATTTCACCCAGCTTCATGCCCAGTCCTTGCGATGGCGGATCAGGCCTTCCTGGCTGGACGACGCCACCAGTTGCCCGGCGCGGTTGTAGATGCTGCCGCGGCAGAAGCCACGGGCATTGCCGGCCCAGGGGCTGTCGGTGGCGTACAGCAGCCACTCGTCGGCGCGCAGGTTGCCGTGGAACCACAGCGAATGGTCGAGGCTGGCGATCTGCATGTCGCGCTGCCACACCGACTTGCCATGGGGCAGCAGCGCGGTGGTCAGCAGGCCGAAGTCGGAGGCGTAGGCCAGCAGGTACTTGTGCAGTGCCGGTACGTCCGGCAGCGTGCCGTCGGCGCGGAACCAGGCGTACTTCACCGGGTCGCCGGGCTTGGGGTTGAACGGGTCGCGCTCGGTGACCGGGCGAATCTCGATCGGCTTGGCGCACAGCACCTTGTCGCGGATGCGCTCGGGCAACTGGTCGGCCATGGCGCGGGCCAGCTCCACTTCGGTGGGCAGGTTTTCCGGGCCCACCACCTCAGGCATCTGCGCCTGGTGCGAGAAGCCCTCTTCGTCGTACTGGAACGAGGCGCTGCAGGTGAAGATGGTCTGGCCCTTCTGGATGGCCGTTACCCGCCGCGTGCTGAAGCTGCCGCCATCGCGCACGCGGTCGACCGAGTACACCACCGGCAGGCTGGCATCGCCCGGGCGCAGGAAGTAGCCATGCAGCGAATGCACGTGGCGCGCGTCCTCGACCGTCTGGCTGGCGGCCGACAGCGACTGGCCCAATACCTGGCCACCGTACAGCTGGCGGAAGCCCAAATCCTGGCTACGCCCACGAAACAGGTTCTCCTCGATCGGCTCGAGGCTCAACAGGTCGACCAGGTCGTCCAACACATGACTCATCGGGGGTTCTCCTAGCAAGGCATCACAGCTCTACGGCGCTCTCATGAAGGCAAATGATACAGGGTTTGTCATCGGCACCGCGCATACCTGCCTATTCAGCGCGCTGGGTCTGCTCCCAGCGGGCGCGGTCGATGCGGTACAGCACGTGGGGGCGCAGCGGGTGGTCGACGGGCAGGCGGGGGTGTTCGAAGCTGCCCTTCACGTCCTGCAGCATGCCGATGGCCTGCATGACCTTCTGCGACGGCAGGTTGCCTTCGGTAGTGAACGACACCACCTCGTCCAGGCGCAATTGGGCGAAAGCACAACGCAGGCAGGTCCACGCCGCCTCGCTGGCAAAGCCCAGGCCCCAGTGGCGCCGGGCCAGGCGCCAGCCGATTTCCACGGCCGGGCCGAAGGGGGCGTCGAAGTTGACGTTGAGCAGCCCGGTCATGCCGATGAAGGCGCCGCTGTCCTTGCGCTCCAGCGCCCACAGGCCAAAGCCGTATTCGTTGAAGTGGCCGCGTATGCGGCCGATCAGCGCCGCCGTTTCCAGGCGCGTCAACGGCGCCGGGAAATAGCGCATCACCTGTGGGTCGGCACACATCGCGGCGAACTCGCGCAGGTCGTCGTCGTGCCATTGGCGCAGTACCAGCCGCGCGCTTTCGAGTTCCAGGATGGGGGTCATGGGGGGTGTGCTCCGGTTCTTGCCCTGCAGTTTACAGCGTAGGCGAAATGCAATTTTCACACGCCCTTCACCGCCTCCCGACAGGCCGCTTCGCACAATGCCGCCACCACCGCCGCGCAGAGCGCGGCCATGCCATCGGAGCGCAGCATGCAGTCGAGCAACACCCTCGGACACACCGCCATCCACGCCCGCCGCAAGCGGCGTTTGTCACGCAAGGCCCTTGGCGCTGCCCTTGGCTTGTGCATGGTGGTGGCGGCGTTGAGTACCTGGCTGGCGACGAGGACGCACATCGTGGACCTTGGCAATGAACGGCAGTTGAGTGACAGCGGCCTGCTGCAGGACTGGGCCGAAGGTGCAGTGATCGTGATGATCCGCCATGCCGAGCGCTGCGACAGCGCACCCGGCCCGTGCCTGGACGACCCCACCGGCATCACCGTGGCCGGCAGCGCCGCCGCCACCCGGGTAGGCCAAGGCCTGAATGCACTGGGGCTGGCCAATGCCGACCTGATCAGCAGCCCGAAACTGCGCACCCGGCAGACCGCCCACTTCATCCTGGGCCAGGCCGTTGCCAGTGAAGACTGGCTGGAAAACTGCGACAACGGCTTCGCCAAGGAGGCGCTGGCGCACAAGCAGCCAGGGCATAACCTGGTGCTGGTGACGCACAACGGCTGTATCGATCACTTCCAGCGCGACAAGCGCGTGGTGGGCGGCGAACGTGAAAGTGGCTACGCCAGTGCGCTGTTCGTTTCGGTCGATGCCGATGGCAAGACGCGAATCCTTGGCCGCTTGAACGAGCCGGACTGGCAGCGCGTGCTGGCCAGCGCGAGCAAATAACCCCACCGCCACCTGTGGCAGCCGGCTTGCCGGCGATTGGGCCGCAAAGCGGCCCCACCATGGCAACCCAAGCCCAACAACTGGCAAGATCAGCACTGGCCCTGATTGCGACCCCACCATGCCACTGCCGCTGATCTACCACGAAGACTACAGCCCGGAATTCCCCCCCGAGCACCGTTTCCCCATGGACAAGTTCCGCCTGCTGCGCGACCACCTGGTCGACAGCGGGCTGACCCATGACCAGGCCCTGCTGCGCCCAAACATCTGCCCCAACGACATCCTCGCCCTGGCCCACGATCGCGGCTACATCGAGCGCTACATGAACGGCGAGCTCTCCCGCGAAGACCAGCGCCGCCTCGGCCTGCCCTGGAGCGAGGCCCTGGCCCGGCGCACCGTGCGCGCCGTCGGCGGCTCGCTGCTGACCGCCGAAATGGCCCTGCAGCATGGCCTGGCCTGCCACCTCGCCGGCGGCACCCACCACGCCCACTACGACCACCCGGCCGGTTTCTGCATCTTCAACGACCTGGCCGTGATCAGCCGCTACCTGCTCGAAGCCGGCCGCGTGCACCGGGTGCTGATCTTCGATTGCGACGTGCACCAGGGCGATGGCACCGCGCGCATCCTCCAGGACACCCCGGAGGCCATTACCGTGTCGCTGCACTGCGAGCAGAACTTCCCGGCGCGCAAGGCCCACAGCGACTGGGACATCCCCCTGCCCCGCGGCATGGGCGATGCGGCCTACCTGAAGGTGGTGGAGGACGCACTCAACTACCTGCTGCCGCTGTACCAGCCGGACCTGGTGCTGTACGACGCCGGGGTCGACGTGCACAAGGACGATGCCCTGGGCTATCTGCAACTAACCGACGAGGGCGTAGCCGCGCGCGACGAAATGGTCATGCGCCATTGCCTGGGCCGCGATATCCCGGTGGTCGGGGTGATCGGCGGCGGCTACAGCAAGGACCGCGCAGCACTGGCCAAGCGCCACGGCATCCTTCATCACACCGCGGCGAAGGTCATCGGTTGTTCACAATGACTGTGGAACCGCTTGTGGATAACCTGCGGGAAAGCCGCTACAGGCCTTGAGCAGGCTGGCCTGCAGAGCATTGATCATTTTTTGTCCAGTGCTCAAGCAGGCCGCGCTGCGCTAGAATGGCGGGTCTTTTTCCACAGCCTGCCGCCGACCATGTCCGATTTATCCCCTGCCTCCCCTTCTCGCGCCGTCGTCATCGGCGCTGGCCCCGCCGGCTTGATGGCCGCCGAGGCGCTGGCCCAGCGTGGCCTCGCCGTGGAGGTGTACGACGCCATGCCGTCGGTGGGCCGCAAGTTCCTGCTGGCCGGTGTGGGCGGCATGAACATCACCCACTCCGAACCTTATCCACAGTTCGTGGCGCGCTATGCCGAACGCCAGGGCGAAGTGGATGGCCTGCTGCGCGACTTCGACGCCACAGCCTTGCGCCAGTGGATTCATGGCCTGGGCATCGAGACCTTCGTCGGCACCTCGGGCCGGGTGTTCCCCACCGACATGAAAGCCGCGCCCCTGCTGCGTGCCTGGCTCAAGCGCCTGCGTGACAGCGGCGTAGTTATCCACACCCGCCATCGCTGGCTGGGCTGGAATGCCGATGGCAGCTTGCGGATCGCTTATCCACAGGGTGAATTGCAGGTGGAGGCCGACGCCGTGGTGCTGGCATTGGGTGGCGCCAGCTGGGCGAGGCTGGGCTCGGATGGCGCCTGGCAGCCGCTGCTGCAAGACCGCGCTGTGGATATCTCGCCGCTGCGCCCTAGCAACTGTGGTTTCGAGGTACAGGGCTGGAGCGCTCTGCTCAAGGACAAGTTCGCTGGCGCGCCACTGAAGAACATCGCCCTCAGCGTGCCGGGCCAGGCGCCGCGCAAGGGTGAGTTCATCCTCACCGCGCAGGGGGTGGAAGGCAGCCTGGTGTATGCCTGGTCGGCGCCGCTGCGCGAGGCCATCGCCCGTGATGGGCAGGCCACGCTGTTGCTCGACCTGTTGCCCGACAAGCCTGTGGACAAGATTGCCCAGGCGCTGGCCAAGCCGCGGGGCTCGCGCTCGATGGCCAAGCATTTGCACAGCCAGTTGAGTATCGATGGGGCCAAGGCGGGCTTGCTGCGCGAGCTGACCGATCAGGCGACCTTTGCCGATGCCACTGCGCTGGCGCGGGCGATCAAGGCGCTGCCGATCACGCTGGTGCGAACGCGCCCGCTGGACGAGGCGATCAGCAGTGCGGGCGGGGTGCGCTTCGAGGGGCTGGATGAGGGGTTGATGGTCAAGGGCCTGCCGGGGGTGTTCTGTGCTGGCGAGATGCTTGACTGGGAGGCGCCGACCGGGGGCTATTTGCTGACCGCGTGCTTTGCCAGCGGGCTGCGCGCCGGGCGGGCGGCGGCGGATTGGCTGGCGCGGCCTTCCTGACAGAATGCCGGGGCTGCTGCGCAGCCCATCGCCGGCAAGCCAGCTCCCACAACGATGGGTGCAATACCCTGTAGGAGCCGGCTTGCCGGCGATGAAGCCAGCACCGCTATCAAGGCTTGCGCTTTTTCGGCCCAGTATTGAAGCTCGGCACCTTGCGCACCGACTTCACCGGCGCTTCATCACCACTGTCCATCCAGCGCCCCAAACCACGCTTGGCGCTGTTCTCCTTCGGTTTCTTGGGCTTCTTCGGCTTCTTGATCACCTGCCCACTGGCGTCGGTCATCGGCACCCGGTGGTCGGGGATGAAGTCCGGCTCTTCGTGGCGCGGCAGGGTCTGGCGGATCAGCGTCTCGATCGACGCCAGCAGCTGCACCTCGTCCGCGCACACCAGCGAAATCGCCTCGCCCTTGTTGCCGGCACGGCCGGTACGGCCGATGCGGTGCACGTAGTCTTCGGCCACGATCGGCAAGTCGAGGTTGACCACCAGTGGCAGGTCGTCGATGTCCAGGCCACGAGCCGCCACGTCGGTGGCCACCAGCACCTGGATCTCGCGGGCCTTGAAGCTGTCCAGCGCACGCTGGCGCGTGGCCTGCGGCCGGTCGCCGTGGATGCCGTCGGCGTTCACGCCCTCGGCCAGCAAGCGCTCCACCAGCTGGTCGACGCCGTTGCGGGTCTTGGCGAACACCAGCACCTGCTTCCAGCGCTGCTTGCGCAGCAAGTAGCAGAACAGGTCGGCCTTGCGCTTTTTATCCACAGGCACCAGCCATTGCTTGACCGTGGTGGCGGCGGCGTTGCGCGGGCTCACCTCGATGCTCAGCGGGTCATTCAGCGCCAGGCCCGCGAGCAGGCGGATCTGCTCGGAGAAGGTGGCGGAGAACAGCAGCGTCTGGCGCTTGCGCGGCAGCGCCGCGTACACCGACTGCAGCTCTTCGGCAAAACCCAGGTCGAGCATGCGGTCGGCTTCATCGAGCACCAGGGTCTGCACCTGGTTGAACTTGACCGCGTTCTGCCGGAACAGGTCGAGCAACCGGCCGGGGGTGGCGACCAGCAGGTCGACGCCGCGGCGCAGGCGCATCATCTGCGGGTTGATGCTGACCCCGCCGTATACCGCGTAGGTGCTCAGCGGCAGGTTCTCGGCGTACTCGCGCACGTTGTTGTGCACCTGCTCGGCCAGCTCGCGGGTGGGCACCAGCACCAGGGCGCGGATCGAGTTGCTGGCCACCTTCTCCCCTTCCAGGGCCAGGCGCTGCAGCACCGGCAGGGCAAAGCCTGCGGTCTTGCCGGTGCCGGTCTGGGCCGCGGCCATCAGGTCGCGGCCGGCCAGCACGGCGGGAATGGCCTGGGCCTGGACCGGGGTCGGGGTGGTGTAGTCCAGCTGCTGCAAGGTGCGCAGCAAAGGTTCGATCAGGCCGAGTTTGGCGAAATTCATGGCAATACCGTCAGGGGGTTCAGCGAAGGCGGCAAGTTTACCGCAACACCCCAGGTTACTTGCAGATTTCGCCCTTCAGCGGCGCTACGGGTGGCTGCGCCGGCTTGCGCCACTGGGGCAGGCCGATCAGCACCACGGCGCCGATGATCACAGCCATGGCCACGCATTCTTCGGCGCCGATCTGCTCGCCGGCGAAGACGATGCCCAGCATCACCGCCACCGCCGGGTTGACGTAGGCATAGCTGGTGGCCGCTGCCGGGCGCACGTTCTTGAGCAGGTACATGTAGGCGCTGAAGGCCAGGATCGAGCCGAACAGCACCAGGTAGGCCAGCGCGCCCCAGCCTGCCGCGGTCGGCATCTGGGTCATGCGTTCGCCCGACACGGCGCTGCCCAGCAGCAGCACCGCGCCGCCCACCAGCATTTCGGCCGCACTGGCCATCGGCCCCTGGGGCAGCGGCAGGGTCTTGCTCCAGACCGAGCCAAAGGCCCAGGAGGCTGCGGCGAACACGATCAGCGCAGCGCCGATGGGGCTGGCCTGCAGGTTGGAGCCGAGGTTGAGCAAGCCGATACCGACCAGCCCGAGGAAGATGCCCGCCCATTCCAGGCGCGAATTGCGCTGGCCGAACAACAGGCCGAACAGCAGCGTGAACAGCGGCACCGTAGCCACCGCCAGCGCTGCAACGCCCGAGGCCACGCCGGCATGCTCGGCCACGGTGACGCCGCCATTGCCGCAGCTGAGCAGCAGAAAGCCGATGGCCCCTGCCGCGCGCCATTGTGGCCAGGTCGGCGCCGGCACCCCGCGCCAGCGCAGGAAGCCGTACAACAGGCCGCCGGCGATCACGAAACGCACCCCGGCCATCAGCATCGGCGGCCAGGACTCGACGCCGATGCGAATGAACAGGTAGGTAGAACCCCAGACCAGGTACAAGGCCAGGAAGGCGCCAATCAGCAATAACGGGAAGCGACGAGGGGCAGGCATGGGAAAGGCTCGAAATCCGTTTACGGGTGGCTTAGTTTAGAAAGGACTTCGAGCAAACTTAAGTTACAAAACGGCTTTAAATCACCCGCACACTTTGCAATGCATGGTTGTTGCCGTGCTTTTCAATCGAATCCAAGGCTGACAGGAATCACCCCATGGACAAGTACGACCGCATGCTCCTCGCCGCCCTGCTGGAAAACGGCCGCGCCACCTTTGCCCAGCTGGCGCGCCAGGTGAACCTGTCGGCGCCGGCGGTGGCCGAGCGGGTGGCCAAGCTTGAAGCCAGCGGGGTGATTACCGGCTACGCGGCGAAGGTGGATCTGGAAAAGATCGGCCTGCCGATCCAGTGCGTGATCGAACTGCGCCTGGCCAGCCATGGCAACCAGCAGGCCTATGATGCCCTGACGCGGATACCGCAATTGACCGAATGCCACCGGGTGACGGGCGACCCCTGCGTGATCATGCAGGCGGCGGTGGGGAACATGGGCGAGCTGGAGGCACTGATCAATCGGGTCTCGCAGCTGGGGTTCAGCAAGACCTCGATCATTTTGTCCAGTGCAGTGGAGCGGCGGGTGCCGCTGGATCATCTGCAGGGCAATGGCAAGAAGAGTTGAAGCAAGGCACCGCTGAAAACTTGCCGTGCCCTGTGGGAGCAGGCTCCCGCAGGGACTGAGCGCAAGCTCAATGGCGCAGCAGCAGGCGCCCTTCGATCGGCACGTAGCGGCTGGCCGCGCGAATCAAGGACATCGCCGTCAACCCCGGCACGCCATACACCACCGCCTCGGTGCCATGGCGCTGGATCACGCGCTCGAGCAACACATCGAAATCACCATCCCCGGACGCCAGCACCACCTGGTCGACGCGGCTGGCCGCGTCGATCACATCCAGCGTGATGCCCACGTCCCAGTCGCCCTTGGCCGAGCCATCGCTGCGCTGGATGAACGGCTTGAGCCGCACGTCGAAGCCCAGGTTGCGCAAGATCTGCTGGAACTGCTGCTGCTTGCTGTCGCCGCGGTCGATGGCATAGGCCACGGCCTCGACGATCTCGCCTTCGCGGCTGACTTCGGCCCACAGCGCGCTGTAGTTGAAATGGCAACCATGAATCTGGCGCACGGTGTAGTAGAGGTTCTGTACATCGGCGAACAGCGCGATTTTCTTCACGGCATACCCTCGACCGAAAGGGGCGCGTGGCGCCCGCAAAATGCCGGCAGTATGCCAGAGCGGTCAGACGAAGGTGTCGTCGTCCGAGAAGAAGCCGCCATCGTCGCTGCCATAGTCGGTGTCGGCGAAACCGCCCTGGTCGTTGCCCCAGCCACCGTTGTCGGCAACCTGCTGCTGCCCGCCGTTGTCGTTCCAGCCGCCCGTGTCACTGGCCGGGGCCGGCTCTTCCTTGATCACCTCGACCACCTCTTCTGGCTGCGAGTGGTGGTTGAACAGGCTGCTGATGCCTTGCGCCAGCAACACACCACCGGCAACGCCGGCGGCCGTTTGCATCGCGCCGCCAAGGAAGCTGCTGGCGCCACTGCGCGCCGGCGCGGCGCCGAAGCCGGGTTGAGCGGCCTGGGCCTGAGGCTGCGGCTGGGAGAAGCCCGCAGCGCTCGGCTCACGCCAACCGCCGGAAGATGGCGGCGGGGCTACGGAGCGCTGGGGTTGCGGCGCGGGCTCGGGGTTGCGTGCACCGGCGCCAAAAATGCTGGATAGGAAGCCGCCACCGCTGTTGCCGCTGCTGGCACGGGTGGCCTCGAGCTGGGCACGGGCCTGCTTGAGCTCGTTTTCCAGTTGCTTGTTCTGCTCGTCCAGGCGCTTGAGCGCGGCTTCCTGGACCAGGATCGCCTGGGCCATGTAGTACGGCGCCGCCGGCTGCTGGCGCAGGTGGCCCTCGATGCATGCCTGGGCCTGCGCATCACGCGGCTGGCTCGGGTCTTCGGCTTGCTTGATGCGGCCGAACAGGCCGTCGATCAGGGTTTGTTCTTCAGTGTTCATGGGCTACCTCGTGGGCAAGCGGGACATCGGACAGCGTCAAAGATGGGGCCCACAGGCGCAGGATTCAATTAGCCATGTGGTGAAACTTTTTTCAGCAAGCGCCGGCTCTGGGCTAAAGTTATGCCCCTGCTTTTACTGCCATGCGATGTTGACCGATGAATCCGCTGAGCGTTCTGCGCGACTCCTTGTACTTCTTCCGCCGCCACCTGACGAGCATCATCCCGCTGTGCCTGCCGCTGGTGGTGCTCGAAGCCCTGCTGACGCAGCTGCTGTACCGCCAGCTGGGCGACCAGGCATCGCCGGCCTACGGCATGCTGGTCAGCCTGCTGCTCTACCCGCTGTACAGCGCGGCGCTGATCCTCTACCTCGACACCCGCAGCAACGGCCAGGACATCCCCCGGCGCGACCTGTTCGCCCGCGCCGTGCAGCTGTGGCCGCAGCTGGCCCTGCTGGTGCTGATCAGCTCGCTGCTGATCATGGCGGGCCTGGCGCTGTTCATCTTCCCGGGCGTGTGGATCATGATCAACCTGGTGTTCGCCGAGTACCTGCTGGTGCTGCGCGGCCTGCCGGTGGTGCAGGCGATGCGCGAGAGCGCACGCATGACCACGGGGCATTTCATGCGCATCATGGTTTGCGTGGTCGGTGTGCTGGCGCCGATCTGGCTGCTCGACGGCCTGTTGCTGATGGCCTTCCCCGACCCCGCGCCCGGTGTGCAACTGGCCATGGACAGCCTGAGCAGCTTCCTGCAGCTGTTCAGCACGGTGGTGCTGTACCGCCTGTTCATGCTGCTGGAAAGCAATACTCAGCCCTGACCCAACGCCCCCCGAATGCTTTCACCCTGCCCGGCCGCCAAGGGCTGAGGAACTCTGCAACAGAAGCTGGCCGCAACACGCGGCCGGTAATGTTGTTGCGGAGAAAATGATGACAAATGCCTCGAGCGCTAAACCTTGGTACGAAGGGTCCTTTTTCGGCAGGCTGTATGTCCGAAGAGGCGTCACCATGATGCCCACACGGCTTCATGCAGCAGGTGTGGACCCGGATCGACCAACGTTCGGCATGGCCTATGCGAATGATGGCTGGTTGCGAGCCGGGGGAAGCGAGCCCACCGTGACGCTGAAATTCGACGCCCTGGCGAACGATGCGGGTGAACTCAGGTTCATGGTTTTGGGCAGCGGCGATGACGCAGAAAAGCGGCTTGGCATAAGCCGCAACGGTTATCTTGGCTTGTATGAGTTCGCAAACGTTGAAAGCTACTGGGTAATCGACCCGATCATCAACAATTACGAAAGCCTGACCTGTCGGCTCATCGATCACCAAGGCAATCAGGTGAGTACCCTCTTTGACTCACCTGAACAGTTCCTGAATGTGAACGACGGTGAGCCCCTCGAGTTTGGCATCATCCGTACCGCCTCCTGAGTACGAGGCTTGTTTATCGAGCGGAGGTGGCATGGCCACCTCCGCCCTCCAGCCTGCCTTAATTCAGGTCCCGCGCGGCTTGGCCCGCGCGGTCGCCTCGGCCACCAGCGGGTCGTCTGGCCAGTAGTGCTTGGGGTAACGCCCTTTCAGATCCTTCTTCACCTCGGCGTAGGTCGTGCGCCAGAAGTTGGCCAGGTCCTGGGTCACCTGCACCGGCCTGCGCGCCGGTGACAGCAGGTGCAACTTGACCTGCTGGCGGCCCTGGGCGATGCGCGGCGTGTCGGCCAGGCCGAACAGCTCCTGCAGGCGCACGGCGAGGATCGGTGGGTTTTCGCTGTAGTCCAGGCGGATGTTGGAGCCCGACGGCACCGTTAGGTGCGTCGGCGCCCATTCGTCCAGGCGCTGGGGCAGCGGCCAGGGCAGCAGGTTGCGCAGCATCGACGACAGGTCCAGGGCGGCGAAGTGGCTCAGGCGCGAGACCTTGCCCAGGTAGGGTTGCAGCCAGTCCTCCAGGCGCGCCAGCAGAGCTTCGTCGCTCAGGTCGGGCCATTCACTCTGGCCAGTGCCAACCATGTCCAGCTGGCGCAGCAGCGCCACCCGCGCCTGCCACTGGCGCAGCTCCGGCGTCCAGCTGAGCAGGTTCAGGCCTTTGCGCCGCACCAGGCCAAGCAATGCCCTGGCGCGCGCTTCGTCATCCAGGCCCGGCAGCGGTTCGCGGCTGAGCACCAGCTCGCCGACCTTGCGCTGACGCTCGGCACGCAGCACCTGCTCGCGCTCGTCCCAGTCGAGGATATCGATGCGCTCGACCTGTTCGGCCAGCACATTGTCGAGCAACGCCGGGTCGAAATCGGCGGCCAGGTAGATGCGCTCTTCACGCTGGCCCTGGCGGCTGCCCAGGTCGGCAATCACCAGCCACGGGCATTTCATCAGCGCGTCGACCTCGGCGAACACCGCCGCACGGCCGTTCGCCAGGCGGTACTCCGCCCCACCCTCGCGCCGTTGCTGGGCGACGCGGTCGGGGTAGGCCAGGGCCAGCAGCGCGCCGAGCCAGCGTGGGTGATCGGGGTCGCTGACGGCGGCGCCAGCCTTGCCGCGCAACAGGCCGCGGTACTGGCGGGCCAGTTGCCGCGCCCGCTGCACACCGCCTTGGCCACCGCGGGCGGCCTTGCTTTCGCCGCTGACCAGCGCCAGCCGGCTGTGCAAGTCGGCGCCACCACCCCGCTGGATGTCGCGCTCACCGAGCAAGGCGGCGACATCGCAGGCCATGCTGGCCAGGCCCAGGTCCTGGCCGCGCAGCAGCAGGTGAGCGATACGCGGGTGAGCCGGCAGTTCGGCCATGGCCTGGCCGTGCCCGCTGAGGTTGTCGCGGCTGCCAGCCTTGAACGCGCCCAGCCGCGCGAGCAGCTCCTGGGCCTGGGCGAACGCTGCGGCGGGCGGTTGGTCGAGCCAGCGCAACTGATCGGGCGTGACGCCCCAGCGGGCCAGTTGCAGGGCCAGGCCGGCAAGGTCGGCCTGGAGAATTTCGGCGCTGCCATGGGCGGCCAGTTGCGCGTGCTGGGCCTCGGACCACAAGCGATAGCACACCCCTGGCTGCAGCCGCCCGGCGCGGCCGGCGCGCTGGGTGGCACTGGCGCGGGAGATGCGCTGGGTGTCCAGGCGCGTCATGCCGCTGCCGGGGTCGAAACGTGGCACCCGGGCAAGGCCTGCGTCGATCACCACCCGCACGCCTTCGATGGTCAGGCTGGTTTCGGCGATGTTGGTGGCCAGCACCACCTTGCGCATACCGTCGGGCGCAGGGTCAATGGCGGCGCGCTGGGCGCTGAGGTCGAGCTCGCCGTGCAAGGGGCAGAGCAGGATGTTCGGGCGTTCGCCTAGCGCCTCTTGCAGGCTCTGGTACACCCTGCGGATCTCCGCCTGGCCCGGCAGGAACACCAGCACGCTGCCGGCCTGGTCGGCCAAGGCCTGGAGCACGCAATCGAGCACCCGCGGTTCGATGAACTCGCCCGGCTGGTAGGGCCTGCCCCACTGGATGTCCACCGGGTACATGCGCCCTTCGCTGCTGACCACCGGCGCATCGTCGAGCAACCGCGACAGGCGCTCGCCTTCCAGGGTTGCCGACATCAGCAGAATCTTCAGCGCCGGCTCGTCACGCAGCAGTTCGCGGCCATTGAGGCTCAGCGCCAGGGCCAGGTCGGCGTCGAGGCTGCGTTCGTGGTACTCGTCGAAGATCAGCAAGCCGACCCCGTCCAGCGCGGGGTCCGCCTGCAGGCGGCGGGTGAGGATGCCTTCGGTGACCACTTCGATGCGCGTGTTCGGGCCTACCTTGCTGTCCAGGCGGATGCGGTAACCCACGGTTTCACCGACGCTCTCGCCCAGCTCGCTGGCCAGCCGCTCGGCCGCCGCGCGCGCGGCGAGGCGCCGTGGCTCGAGCATGAGGATGGTCTGCCCGGCCAGCCAGGGCTCGTTCAGCAGCGCCAGCGGCACGCGGGTGGTCTTGCCGGCGCCGGGCGGGGCCTCGAGCACGGCTTCATCGCGGTTTTGCAGGGCCAGGCGCAGGGCGGGCAAGGCGGCATCAATGGGTAATGAAATCATGGTGGTCCTCGAACAGTCGCGCGAGTATAACGGCGAACCCAGCCTGCTCTATCATGGTCTTAGCTTCAGGTACTGGCGCTTCGCTTGTCCGCTTGAACCCCTTTTCGGAGATTTACATGCGCATCCCATCCCGCCTTGTTGGTGGCGCCCTGATTGCCACACTGCTGACCCAGCTGACGGCCTGCGGCACGATTTTCTACCCCGACCGCCGTGGCCAGATCGGCGGCAAGATCGACCCGGTCGTTGCCGCGATGGATGCCATCGGCATCCTGTTCTACGTGATCCCCGGCCTGATCGCCTTTGGCATCGACTTCGCCACCGGCGCCATCTACTACCCAGGCGGCCACACGGCCCAGGTCGACCCGGCGAAACTGCACGAAGCCGTGAGTCCGGATGGCAAGGTCGACAACCTCAAGCTGCAGGCGATTCTCGAAAGCGAACTGGGCCAGCGCCTGCCGCTGGACGACCCGCGGCTGATCCAGCACCGCGGCAGCGTCGAGCAGCTGGCGACCCTGGGCCTGGTACCGGCCGCCTGACCCCACAAGGACACCCTCCACGGCATGACCACCTCGGCCGAACACCAACGCCTGCTACGCCTGGCCACCCGCGCATCGCTGGCGGTGGCCAGCATCCTGGTCCTGAGCAAGGCCGTGGCCTGGTGGCTGAGCGGTTCGGTCAGCCTGCTGGCGGGGCTGACCGACTCGGCCCTGGATGCGGTCGCGTCGTTTCTCAACCTGCTTGCGGTGCACTATGCGCTGCGCCCGGCCGATGACGACCATCGTTTCGGCCATGGCAAGGCCGAGGCCCTGGCGGGCATGGCCCAGGCCCTGTTCATCGGCGTGAGTGCGGTGCTGATCGGGGTGCAGGCGGCTGAACGTTTGCAAGCGCCGCAGCCATTGGGCGACACGGCCATCGGCATCGGCGTGATGGTGCTCTCGCTGGTGCTGACCCTTGCCCTGCTGGCCCTGCAGCGCAAGGTCATCCGCGAAACCGGCTCGACCGCAGTGCGCGCCGACTCGCTGCACTACCGCTCCGACCTGCTGCTCAACGGCAGCATCCTGCTGGCGTTGCTGCTGGCACGCTTCGGCTGGCCGCAGCTGGATGCGCTGTTCGGCCTGGGCATCGCCCTGTACATCCTCTGGAGCGCCCTGCAGATTGCCCGGGAAAGCACGGCAATCCTGATGGACAAGGAACTGCCGGGCGATATCGGCGAGGCCATGCAGGCGCTGGTGCTGGCCATCCCTGGGGTGCAGGGCGTGCATGACGTGCGTACCCGGGTGTCGGGCAACCAGTGGTTCGTGCAATTGCACCTGGAGTTGCCTGGGCAGCTGCCGCTGGATGAAGCGCATGCCCTGTGCGTGGAGGCCTCGCAGGTCATCCGCCAACATTATCCGAAGGCGGATGTGATGGTGCATGCCGACCCGGTATGAGCCTTTAGTTGATGCTGTAGCCACGCCCACTGAAGCAGGCGCCCAGGGCTCGTCGATAGGTGTCGGCCACGTTGCCCGGCGGGGCGTAGGGCGCGGTAGCCGGGTCGAACCCCGACTGGCTCACCGCCCAGCGGTGGCACTGGTAGCGGTCCTGGTCCTGCTGCTGCTGGCCCTGGCCATACATCGGGTAGGCCACCACATCATAGGCATTGCCGGCCGGCGCCATGGCCACCGGGGCCGGCGCAACGGCGGGCGGGCTGACCACCACGTACTCCCCGGTATCGGCCAGGTACTGGTAGTAGGTGTCGGCGACCAGGAAGAACAGTGCCCCGCTCACCCACACTTCACGCGCATAGGACGGCAGGTAGCCGACCCGCACGCCGTAGGGCGGCGCCACCACGATGTAGCTGCTGCCATGGGGGCGATACCAGTACCCGCCCGAGTAGAAATAGTCCTGGCCGCGATACGGCACTTTCGCATAACGATCGGGGAAGTGATCGATGGTATGCCCAGGGTGATACTGCGGCCCTGGGCCCCAGCCATTGCCATGCCCGTCGGGCCGCCCTTGCCAGTCACCGCCCGGGCGCTGACCCGGGCCGCCGGCCTGCCAGTGGCGGTTGTCACCATTGCGCCGTGGGATGTCCTGGTAATAGCCCTGTCGCGGGGGCTGGGTCTGGCGCACTTCGTCACGCGAGTTGAGCGGCGAGCTGGCCGGGCCGCCTCCATTGGGGTCGTCCGGGCCATTGCCGTGCCCCCCATGCCCCTCGCCCGGCCCTTCGGCCATGGCCCCGAGGCTGATGCTCAAACCCAGCAAACCAACACCTGCCAACTGCCAGATGCGCGACTTCATGATGTCCCTCGCGGTAAAGAAAACGGCACGCTGCCAGTCTACCGCGCCCATGATGCACGGGCAGGTGAAATCGCGGACATGAAAAAAGGGAGGCCAATGGGCCTCCCTTTGCAATTTGTCGTCCGTGCTCGGCACTTGTGGCGCCGGCTCACCTCACCCCGTCTTCTGGACGGTGTGTAGCCCGGGGGCCTGGCGGCTCCTGTTGGAGCGCTGGCCGCGACCGCCCGCCTAGGGCGCGTCGCCGTGGACTGATGTCCGGGCAGTGATTCTGGGGTTAACTTTACGGGAGCGCAGGCGGCAGAGGATTGCGAAGATTGCTCAGATAAATAGCACTTGCGCAATTTTTAACCCTGGATTGATAATTCGCAGCAATCTGAACAGAAAAGGCCTTTTCCATGAGCAAGCTTGACCGCTACGACCTGAGCATCCTCGCCGAATTGCAGCTCGACGCCCGCATATCCAACCAGGAGCTGGCCGAGCGCATAGGCCTGTCGCCCTCGTCATTCTCGCGTCGGTTCAGGCAACTGGAAGACGTCGGCTACA
>NZ_DJTF01000105.1:0-28429 GCF_002438125.1 Pseudomonas sp. UBA6315 | reverse complement strand
CGCTGTCATTGCTGTCGTCGCCTTCGGCGGAGTCAGCATGCTCAGGACGCTCGCGACGCTCACGGCGCTCGCTGCGGTTCTCTTCAGCCTTCAGCATCTCGGACTGGCCGGTAACGGCTTCGTCGCGACGGATGACCAGGTTACGGATCACGGCATCGTTGTAGCGGAAGTTGTCTTCCAGCTCGGCCAGGGCCTTGCCGGTGCACTCAACGTTCAGCATCACGTAGTGAGCCTTGTGAACATTGTTGATTGCGTAGGCCAGTTGACGACGGCCCCAGTCTTCCAGGCGGTGGATTTTGCCGCCGTCTTCTTCGATCAGCTTGGTGTAACGCTCAACCATGCCGCCGACTTGCTCGCTCTGGTCCGGGTGAACCAGGAAGATGATTTCGTAATGACGCATGAATGCTCCTTACGGGTTAGTAGTCTGCCAGGATATCTAGTCAGACAAGGAGTGAATGACACTGTGTGTCTTGCCATGGAGGGGAGGCACATGCGCGCCTGCCAGCTCGGCAAGGGGCGCAATTGTAGAGAAGGCGGGGCACACAAGCAAGGTGATTGGCGATTATTTGAACAGCCGGAAACACTTTCCCAGCTTAAAGGGCCCTATCGCCGGCAAGCCGGCTCCCACAGGATCACCAAGGCATTCACTGTGGGAGCCGGCTTGCCGGCGATAGGGCCATGGGCTCAGCGCTTGGCCTGGCGCTGACGCACGGCCTCGAAGAGGCACACCCCGGTGGCTACCGAAACGTTCAGGCTGCTGACGCTACCGCCCATCGGCAACTTCACCAGGAAATCGCAATGCTCGCGGGTCAGGCGGCGCATGCCCTTGCCTTCGGCGCCCATGATCATCACCAGAGGCCCGGTCAGGTCCTGCTGATAGATCTCCTGCTCCGCCTCGCCCGCGGTGCCGACCACCCACAGGCCGCGCTGCTGGAGCTTTTCCAGGGTACGCGCGAGGTTGGTCACGGCCACCAGCGGGATCACCTCCGCAGCGCCGCAGGCAACCTTGCGCACCACCGGCGTCAGGGTCGCCGACTTGTCCTTGGGCACCACCACCGCCGTGGCACCGGCCGCATCGGCAGTGCGCAGGCAGGCGCCGAGGTTGTGCGGGTCGGTGACACCGTCCAGCACCAGGATCAGCGGCGGGGTTTCGGTGCGCTCGAGCAATTCCTCGAGCATCAGCTCGCCCCACACCTGGCTCGGGCTGACCTCGGCCACCACGCCCTGGTGCACGCCCTCGACCCAGGCATCCAGCTCACGGCGCTCGGCCTGGCCGACCGCGACGCGGTTTTCGGCAGCCAGCGCCAGCAACGCCTGGATGCGCGGCTCGCTGCGCCCTTCCGACAGCCAGATCTGCTTGACCCGCTTCGGATGGTGCTGCAGCAGCGCCTGCACGGCGTGCACGCCGTAGATCTTTTCCAGCTGACTCATGACTTGTTCTTGCTCTTGCGTGGCGCGCCGGACTTCGGCGGGCCTTTACGGTGCTTGGTCGGCTTGCCGGACGGCTTGGCGCCCTTCTCCGACTTGCTGCTGGCATGGCCGCCGGTGCGCGCCTCGCTCATCAGCGCCTTCTTCATCTCGCGGCTCTTGCGCACTTCGGCGTTGCGCTGCACGGCGTCCTTGGGGAAGTACGCTTCAGCGGCTTCGCTCTTGCGGCTGCGCGGCTTGGGCGTGGCCTTGGCCTCCACCACCGGCTGCTGCTCGGGCTTGTCGGCGGCAGGTGCGGCGCCACGGCCCTTGCGGCCGATCGGCGCGGCGAGCTGCTGCTCGGACACTTCGAAGTCGATCTTGCGCTCGTCGAGGTCGACGCGCATGACCTTCACCTCGATGGTGTCACCCAGGCGGAAGCTGCGCCCGGTACGCTCACCCGACAGGCGGTGGTGCACAGGGTCGAAGTGGTAGTAGTCGCCCGGCAGCGCACTGACGTGCACCAGGCCTTCCACGTAGATATCGGTCAGCTCGACGAACAGGCCAAAACCGGTGACGGCGGTGATCACGCCCGGGAAGGTCTCGCCCACGCGGTCCTTCATGAACTCGCACTTGAGCCAGTTGACCACGTCGCGGGTGGCTTCGTCGGCGCGGCGCTCGGTCATCGAGCATTGTTCGCCCAACTGCTCGAGGGTGTTCTCGTCGTAGGGGTAGATACGCGCCTTGGGAATGCTCATGGCGCCGGCACGCTTGACGTGCGGGGTATCGACCTTGGAGCGGATGATGCTGCGGATGGCGCGGTGCACCAGCAGGTCCGGGTAACGGCGGATCGGCGAGGTGAAGTGGGTGTACGCCTCGTAGTTCAAGCCGAAGTGGCCGTTGTTTTCGGTGCTGTACACCGCCTGGCTCAACGAGCGCAGCATCACGGTCTGGATCAGGTGGAAGTCCGGGCGCTCGGCGATGCTCGCCAGCAGGGCCTGGTAGTCCTTGGGCGATGGGTCCTTGCCCTTGTGCAGGCTCAGGCCCAGCTCGCCGAGGAAGGCGCGCAGCTTTTCCAGGCGCTCCGGCGGCGGGCCGTCGTGCACGCGGTACAGCGCCGGCACACCATGCTTGTGGAGGAATTCGGCGGTGGCGACGTTGGCCGCCAGCATGCATTCCTCGATCAGCTTGTGGGCATCGTTGCGCACGGTCGGGCGGATTTCCGCGATCTTGCGCTCGGCACCGAAGATGATGCGGGTTTCCTGGGTCTCGAAGTCGATGGCGCCACGCACATGGCGCGCATCCACCAGCACCTTGTACAGGTTGTACAGGTTCTTCAGGTCCGGCACGACCGCCTTGTATTCCTCGCGCAGGGCCTTGCCCTCACGGGTACGGGCATGCTCGAGCATGCTGCTGACCTTGTTGTAGGTCAGGCGCGCATGGGAGTGGATCACCCCTTCGTAGAACTGGTAGTCGACCATCTGCCCGGCTTTGTTGATGGTCATTTCGCAGACCATGGCCAGGCGATCGACGTGCGGGTTCAGCGAGCACAGCCCGTTGGACAGCTCTTCGGGGAGCATCGGCACCACGCGCTCGGGGAAGTACACCGAGTTGCCGCGCTGCTGGGCCTCGACGTCCAGGGCCGAACCCAGGCGCACGTAGCTCGACACGTCGGCGATGGCCACGTACAGGCGCCAGCCACCGGAGAACAGGCGCAGCTTGCCCAGCGGTTCGCAATAGACGGCATCGTCGAAGTCGCGGGCGTCCTCGCCGTCGATGGTGACGAACGGCAGGTGGCGCAGGTCGATGCGCTTTTCCTTGTCCTTCTCTTCGACTTCGGAGCGGAACTTGCGCGCTTCCTTGATCACGTCCTGCGGCCAGACGTGCGGGATATCGTAGCTGCGCAGGGCAACGTCGATTTCCATGCCCGGCGCCATGTAGTTGCCGATGACCTCGACCACGTCGCCTTGCGGCTGGAAGCGTGGGGTTGGCCAGTGGGTGATCTTGATCTCGACGAACTGGCCAATCTTGGCGCCACCGTTACGCCCGGCGGTCACCAGCACTTCCTGCTGGATCTTCGGGTTGTCCGGGGTCACGTAGCCGATGCCGCCTTCTTCGAAGTAGCGGCCCACCACGCTTTCATGGGCGCGGGAGATGACCTCGACCAGCACGCCTTCGCGCCGGCCACGGCGGTCCACACCGGAGACCCGGGCCAGAGCGCGGTCGCCATCGAACACCAGGCGCATCTGCGACGGGCTGAGGAACAGGTCGTCGCTGCCATCGTCAGGAATAAGGAAGCCGAAGCCATCGCGGTGGCCCGAGACACGGCCGCAGATCAGGTCCAGCTTGTCTACCGGGGCATAAGTGCCGCGCCGGGTATAGATAAGCTGGCCGTCACGCTCCATGGCGCGCAGGCGGCGGCGCAGGGCTTCGATCTGGTCTTCTTCGTGAAGACCGAACTCTGCCGCCAGCTCCTCGCGCGCCGCTGGCTCACCACGGTCGGCAAGGCGCTGCAGGATCAGCTCACGGCTGGGAATGGGGTTGTCGTATTTTTCCGCTTCGCGAGCGGCCTCGGGATCGAGGGATTGCCAATCGGCCATCAGAAGGGGTTCACCTTGGGGTATATAGATAGGAATTCTGGCATAGGCGTATTGAAACCGGAAATGTCAGCCTTGGACAGCCCCAACGGCATGTCCTGCGAGCAGCAATAGGGCTGTGGAATCAACAAGTTGAATTTTTTGAAATTTTTTTCGATTGAGGGCTTTACAGCCCTCGGGAGCGTCCGTATAGTGCGCACCACAACGACGGACAACCCCGAAGTTGTAGTAGAGATGAACGACGCTGTAAAGCATCTTGTAGTCTCGAATGTGTGCCCAGGTGGCGGAATTGGTAGACGCGCTGGTTTCAGGTATCAGTGACCGCAAGGTCGTGGAAGTTCGAGTCTTCTCCTGGGCACCAAGTATTTCAAGTAACAGATGACCAAGGATCTGTTACTACTGTGTGAAAGCGAACGATAGTCGCCTTCATCAGCTGATGTAAAGCTTTGCCCAGGTGGCGGAATTGGTAGACGCGCTGGTTTCAGGTATCAGTGACCGCAAGGTCGTGGAAGTTCGAGTCTTCTCCTGGGCACCATACAAAAACCCACTAGCTTGCTAGTGGGTTTTTTCTTGCCTGCGATTTAACCCCTCCCCCACTCGCAGCGCCTGTGCAGCCTTTGCACCATGGTCTGCCCATGAATTTCTCGTCACCCGGCCACTTGAGAAACGATTTCGTTTACCATTGTTTCCGAATATGTAGCCGTAAGCGAGGAAGTACCCGCATGACGATCCGTCCGCAACCGCTGATGCGCACCCTGGCCGCCGCAGTTCTGAGCCTGGTGATCGGCGCTCCGGCCGCCATGGCAGACGACCCGGTCACCCTGACCATGTACAACGGTCAGCACAAGGAAATCGGCGAAGCCATCGCCAAGGCCTACGAGGCCAAGACCGGCATCCACATCAATATCCGCAAGGGCAGCAGCAACCAGCTGGCCAGCCAGATCATCGAGGAAGGCGACCGCTCGCCGGCCGACATCATCTATACCGAAGAATCCCCACCCCTGAACAACCTGGGCGAACTGGGCCTGCTGGCGAAGATCGACGACGCCACGCTGAACATGCTGCCCAAGGAGTATGTGGGCGCCAACGGCACCTGGATGGGCGTGACCGCACGCACCCGGGTGGTGGTGTTCAACCCCAAGAAGGTCGATGAGAAAGACCTGCCGACCACCGTGATGGATTTCGCCGGCCCCGAATGGGAAGGCCGCGTCGGCTACGTGCCGACCAGCGGTGCCTTCCAGGAACAGGCCGTGGCCATCCTCAAGATGCACGGGCGTGAAGCCACCGAAGAATGGCTGACCGGCCTGAAAGCCTTCGGCAAAACCTACACCAACAACATGGTCGCACTGAAGGCCGTGGAAAAAGGCGAAGTCGCCGCCGTGCTGGTGAACAACTACTACTGGTACGCCCTGGAGCGCGAGCGCGGCAAGCTCGATTCCAAGCTGTACTACCTGGCCGACGGCGACGCCGGCAACCTGGTGACCATCTCGGGCGCAGGCGCGGTCAAGGCCAGCAAGCATCCGAAGGAAGCCCAGGCCCTGCTCAACTGGATGGCCAGCGAAGAAGGCCAGCGCGTGATCACCCAGACCACCGCCGAATACCCGCTGCACAAGGGCATGGTTTCCGACCGTGGCCTGAAGCCGTTCGAAGACCTGCGCCCGCCAAAAATCTCGCCAGCGGACCTTGGCAATGCCGAGGAAGCGATCGAGCTTGAACGCGAGGTCGGCCTGCTCTGATGACTGCCGCCCTGTCCCAGCCGGCGCCGGTACGTTTCGTGCCGCGCCGCAAGCGCCCCTCCATCTGGGTGGTGCTGCCCGTGCTGTTCCTGGTGGCGATGAGCTTGCTGCCATTGCTGTACGTCGCCATGAAAGCCTGGGAAGCCGGCTGGCGCGAAGCGCTGCACCTGCTCTGGCGGCCATTCGTCTGGGGCCTGATGCGCAACACCCTGATGCTGATGGTCGGGGTGACGCTGGCCTGCATGGTGGTGGGCATGGCGCTGGCCTGGTTGCTCGAACGCAGCAACCTGCCGGGCCGCCGGCTGTGGGGCGTGGTGCTGTGCCTGCCGTTCGCCGTGCCGTCGTTCGTCAGCAGCTTTACCTGGGTATCGCTGAGCTCGGACTTCGAAGGCCTGGGCGGGGCGATCATGGTCATGGCGCTGTCCAAGTACCCACTGGTGTTTCTGCCGGTGGCCGCGACCCTGCGCAACCTCGACACCTCGCTGGAAGAGTCGGCGCGCACCCTGGGCTGCAGCCGCTGGGGCGTGTTCACCAAGGTCACCCTGCCGCTGCTGTGGCCGTCGATGCTGGGCGGTGCGCTGTTGATTGCCCTGCACATGCTGGTGGAGTTCGGCGCCCTGTCGATTCTCGGCCTGCAGACCTTCACCACGGCGATCTACCAGCAGTTCGAGCTGGAGTTCAGCAACGCCAACGCGGCCATGCTGTCGGCGGTGTTGCTGGCGCTGTGCCTGGTGATGCTGTGGCTGGAGCTGAAGGTACGCGGCAAGGCCCGCCACGTGCGCATCGGCCAGGGCGTGGCGCGCCGCGCGCAACCGGTACGCCTGCGTGGCTGGACGCCGCTGGCGCAGCTGTTCTGCCTGGGGCTGGCGATATTGGGCAGCGGCATTCCGCTGGCCATGCTCGGCTATTGGCTGAGCGTGGGCTCTTCGGCAGCCTTCCCGGTGGCGGCGATCAGCAAGGCGCTGTTCACATCGCTGTCGGTGTCGCTGGGCGGCGCAGGGTTCTGCGTGCTGCTGGCGTTGCCGGTGAGCTTCCTGGTAGTGCGCTACAAGGGCCGCCTGGCGCTTTGGGCCGAGCGCCTGCCGTACCTGCTGCACGCCCTGCCCGGCCTGGTGATCGCGCTGACCCTGGTGGTGTTCGCATTGCACTATGTGCCGGCGCTGTACCAGACCACTGCACTGTTGCTGCTGGCCTATGCGTTGCTGTTCCTGCCTCTGGCGCAGGCCCCGGTGCGCACTGCCCTGAACAAGGCCTCGCCGACGCTGGAAGAAGCGGCCCGCACCCTGGGTGCCAGCAGCTTTGCGGCGTTCTGCCGGGTGACCCTGCCGATCATCTTCCCAGCCCTGGCCGCCGCCTTCGCCCTGGTGTTCCTCGACGCCATGAAGGAGCTGACCGCCACCCTGCTGCTCAGCCCGACGGGCATGACCACCCTGGCCACCGAGGTCTGGGCGCATACCGCCAACGTTGAGTTTGCGGCGGCGGCGCCTTATGCGGCGTTGTTGATCGTGGTGTCGGGGCTGCCGGTTTATCTGCTGACTACGCGGATGTATTTGAACAAGGCATGAAACCGAGTTCAGGTCGCAGCGCGGCCTGAGCCTTCCTTGAGAACATTGCGCAGCATGCGCCGAACGATCGGGCCATGGGCAAGACCCACCGGCACCATATAGGCGCGCCCGAAAGCATTGAAGCACTGCACCGAGGTTGTCACGCTCAAGCGGGGCGCACCGGCGCCCTCGGATGGCAGATCCATGCAAACCATGACCGCCAGGTGCGTATCACGAGAGGTCAGGACCAGTTGCTGATCGCTGATGCTCTCGACCGTGAAGAAATCCAGACGCTCGCCCACTTTTGGCACATGCTCGGGGCTGCGGGGCGTAAAGCCTTGAATGTCGGCGACGTTGAAGCGGCGGGAGATGAAGTCGCGCAGGCGGAAGGCGCCGGCTAGCCAGGCGGGGGTGTGCGAGGTCATGGCGCAGTAGGCTTGCAGGGCCGTCAGCGGGGCGTTCAGCGGCACGCTGTCGCTGTGCAGGAAGTCCAGGTCGGCTGGGGCGGCGATGAGTTGGGCGGGCATGTACAAGTCCTTTTGTCATGGGGCGCCCGGGAGCTTAGCAAAGCAGGAGGGGCCGCGGCGCGGCCCATCGCCGGCAAGCCGGCTCCCACAAGAGGTGTTGCTCGGCCTCAGGCCCGGAACTGGCCCAGGCTGGCGCGCAATTGCGCGGCCAGGTCATCGAGTACCTTGCTGCTGGCCGTAGTCTGCATCACCACCTCGGCCGAGCGCTCGGCCTGGGCATGGATGTTCTCCACCCGCCCGCGCACCGCTTGCGCCCCGTTCGCCTGTTGCTCCGCGGCGCGGGTAGCCAGGCCGATGGCCGCATGCACCTGCTCCACCGCCGCCTGCACCGACTGCTGGCGGCGCTCGTTGTCGCGCAGCACCAGCAGGCCTTCGCTGGCCTTGAGGCCGGCCTGGCTGATGGTGGCCACCGCCTCCTTGGCGCCCTTCTGCAACGCAGCGATGTGCGACTGGATGTCGCCGGTGGAGCTTTGCGTCTTGCTCGCCAATGCCCGAACTTCATCGGCGACCACGGCAAATCCGCGCCCGGTCTCGCCGGCACGCGCAGCTTCGATGGCGGCGTTGAGGGCCAGCAGGTTGGTCTGCTCGGCAATGCCGTGGATCACGGTCAGCACCACTTCGATCTGTTCGCTCTGCTTGGCCAGCCGCTCGATCACCTGCGAGCCGGTTTCGACCTGCCCGGCAAGGTTCTCGATCAGCCCGGCCAGTTGCGTCGAGGTGCGGCTGTTCTCATCGGTGGCCTGGCGAATGTCCACCACCTGGCGCAGCGCCGCCTGCATCGCCTGGCTCTCGGCCTGAGCTTCGTCGGCCATGCTCGAGAGGTCACGCAGGCTGGCGGCCACTTCATCGCGCTGCAAGGCCGCAGCGGCGTCGGCACCGGCGTTGCGCTGGGCCATGGCACCGATCTCGACGCCAGTGCGCTGGGCCACCTCACCGGCCTCGCGCACGATCGGCTGCAGCTTGTCGACGAAACGATTGACTGCCGAGGCCATGTCGCCGATCTCGTCGCGGCTGTCCAGGTTCACGCGCTTGGTCAGGTCGCCTTCGCCGGCGGCCAGGTCGTTCAGCGCAGTGATCAGCAGGCGCAGCTTGTTCAGCACGCGGCGGCCCAGCACCAGGGCAACCAATAGCAGTACACCCAGGCCGACCAGCACAAGGCCCAGGCCGATACGCCAGCGCAACTGCGCCGCCGCATCGCGCACGGTTTGCGCAGTGTTGGCCTGCATGGCCGTGGCGCTGCCCTGCGCGGCTTCCAGCCGGTCGCGCAGGGCTTTGCCGCTGTCTGCCGCCGCCGCACCAAGGCTGTCGCCGACCAGTTGCTCGCCACTGGCGATCAGGGCACTGAAGCGCTGGTCCAGGGCCTTGAGTTCCTCGTCCACAGCGGCGGTGGAAACCCCCATTAGGACCTTGCCGATTTCCGCGCCATTGGGGCTGATCGACGCCTCGACGAAGTACACCGATGGGTCGCGGCGGGCAGCTTCAAGCACCTTGTCCAGCGCCCGCTCTCCCTGCCCTTTCTCGATCAGGGCCTGGTTGATCGGGTTCTGCCGATTCAGGTAGCGCGTCAGGTGCTGGCCCTGGGCGTCGTCGTAGATCACGAACAGCACGTTGGGATTGCGCTGGGCGCGGCGGGCGAAGTCGGACAGCGTCGGCACGTCGTTGTCCCAGATCGCGCGTGGGGCGACCGAGGCCAGCAATTCGGCCATGTCGTTGGCGGAATCCTTGAGGTTCTTTTCCAGGGTCGCGCGCAGTTGCTGCTGTTCGTTCTGCAGACGCTCGGACAGGCCTGCACTCAGGCGCTGGCGGGTACTGCTGGAAAGGCCTTCGAGGCCCGAGCGCACGTCCTGGCCCGCCTGCTCCAGCTCACCGGCGAGCTTGCGGCTGTCATTGCCCAGGCGCTCGCCAAGATCGGCCTCCAGGGCAGTGACGGTGCTTCGTGTCAGCGCAACGGCAACCAGCACCTGCACCAAAAGGGCGATACCCAAGGCAACAAACACAGGCCGCAACAGGCGGCTTCGTAACAATGAGAGGATGGCAGACACGGTGAAACCCTCGTGCATTCTGGCGCCATTATTTTGATGGCATCTACAGAAACTTCTTACAGCAAGGGTTGTGCCGGGAGCAGCAGGGATAAGTGCCAAGGTCCAGCAGCAGAAATGAAAACGCCGCGGCCCCTTGCAGGGCCACGGCGTCAGATCAGCCTGGTGGGCAGATCAGGCGAACGGATGACGCAGCACGATGGTCTCGTTGCGATCCGGGCCGGTGGAGATGATGTCGATCGGCGCGCCGGTCAGCTCCTCGATGCGCTTGATGTAAGCGCGAGCAGCTTCTGGCAGCTCTTCCAGGGTCTTGGCACCCAGGGTCGACTCGCTCCAGCCTGGCATCTCTTCGTACACCGGCTCCAGGCCGATGTAGCTGTCGGCGTCGGACGGTGCGTCGATGACGGCGCCGTTCTCGTTCTTGTAGCCAACACAGATGTTGATGGTTTCCAGGCCGTCCAGTACGTCCAGCTTGGTCAGGCAGATGCCCGAGATGCTGTTGACGTCGATGGCGCGACGCAGGATCACGGCATCGAACCAGCCGCAACGACGGGCACGGCCGGTGGTCGAACCGAACTCGTGGCCACGCTTGGCCAGGGTAGCGCCGGTCTCGTCGAACAGTTCGGTCGGGAACGGGCCGGAACCTACGCGAGTGGTGTACGCCTTGGTGATGCCCAGGATGTAGTCCAGGTACATCGGGCCAACGCCGGAACCGGTGGAGATGCCGCCGGCAGTGGTGTTGGAGCTGGTGACGTACGGGTAGGTACCGTGGTCGATGTCCAGCAGAGAGCCCTGGGCGCCTTCGAACATGATGTCCTTGCCGGCGCGGCGCAGGTTGTGCAGCTCGGCGGTGACGTCGAGCATCATCGGCTTGAGCTGTTCGGCGTAGGCCATGCACTCGTCCAGGGTCTGCTGGAAGTCGATGGCCGGCTCTTTGTAGTAGTTCACCAGCTGGAAGTTGTGGTAATCCAGCAGCTCACCCAGCTTGGCGGCGAAACGCTCGCGGTGGAACAGGTCGCCAACGCGCAGGCCGCGGCGAGCGACCTTGTCTTCGTAGGCTGGGCCGATACCACGGCCGGTGGTGCCGATCTTGGCTTCGCCACGGGCTTTCTCGCGGGCCTGGTCCAGGGCCACGTGGTACGACAGGATCAGCGGCGCAGCCGGGCTGATGCGCAGGCGCTCGCGCACCGGCACGCCCTTCTCTTCCAGCTTGGTGATTTCACGCATCAGGGCATCCGGGGCAACGACCACGCCGTTGCCGATCAGGCACTGAACGCCTTCACGCAGGATGCCGGACGGAATCAGGTGCAGAACGGTTTTTTCACCGTTGATCACCAGGGTGTGGCCCGCGTTGTGGCCACCCTGGTAGCGCACTACGGCGGCAGCATGTTCGGTCAGCAGATCGACGATCTTGCCTTTGCCCTCATCACCCCACTGGGTGCCCAGGACGACGACATTCTTACCCATAACACTTGTCCTCATTCACGCAAACTTGGTTGCCGGCCAACTGCCGGCGCAGAAACTCATTGGGTCAGCGGCAGTACCTGCCAGCGCCCGTCTTGCTGAATCAATTGACGATCACAATCCGCCTCGAGAGCAGCACTCAACGGCTGGCCAGGCAGGGCCTGGACCACACGCTGGCCCTCGTTGCGCAACTGGCAGACCTGCTGCCAGAGGGCCGCGTCACCACTGTCGGGCATCCAGATGCCGCCAGTTGGCAATACGACCTCCGCTCGCCCCAGTGTGACCAGGGTCTTCAAATCCGTGGAGAAACCGGTGGCCGGGCGCGCCCGGCCGAAATCGGCCCCGATGTCGTCATAACGGCCGCCCTGGGCGATCGATTGACCCTCGCCCGGCACGAACACCGCAAACACCACGCCGGTGTGGTAGTTGTAGCCGCGCAGCTCGCCGAGGTCGAAGTACAGCGGCAGCTCGGGGTAACGCGAAGCCAGGCGATCGGCGATCGCCAGCAAATCGTCCAGTGCCGCCAGCACGCTGGCCGGGGCACGGCCCAGGCGCACGCGGGCTTCGGCCAGCACTTCACGGCCACCGCACAGCTCGACCAGGGCGCGCAGCATGTTGCCCAGGTCCTTCGGCAAATCGGCCGTCAGCGCCTGCACTTCATCCACCGACTTGCGCTGCAGGGCGTCGAACAGCTGCTGCTCGACAGCACCCGACAGGCCGGCGGCGCGCGCCAGGCCGCGGTAGATGCCGACATGGCCGAGGTCCATGTGCACGTCCGCGACGTCGGTCAGTTGCAGCGTGGCGAGCATCAGGCTGATGACCTCGACATCGCTGGTGGGGCTGGCGTCGCCGTACAGCTCGGCACCCAGCTGGATCGGGCTGCGCGAGGTGGACAGGGCACGCGGCTCGGCGTGCAGCACGCTGCCGGCATAGCACAGGCGGCTCGGGCCTTCACGGCGCAGGGTGTGGGCGTCGATACGCGCCACCTGCGGGGTGAAGTCGGCGCGGAAGCCCATCAGGCGGCCGGACTGTGGGTCGACCACCTTGAAGGTGCGCTGGTCCAGGTCCTGGCCGGCGCCGGTGAGCAGCGACTCCAGGTACTCGATATGCGGGGTGACGACCAGTTCGTAGCCCCAACTCTGGAACAGGTCCAACACCTGGCGGCGCGCGATCTCGATGCGCGCAGCCTCAGGTGGCAGTACTTCCTCGATGCCATCTGGCAGCAGCCAGCGGTCTACCGTTGCCATTACGCCATTTCCCCTCTGGTCCGGGCGGCTTGCCTGCAGGCGAGCCGTCAGTAAAGCAGGCATTGGCGCACAGCAGCAGGCAGCACTGATCCCAGCGCCACCACCGTACCCAATACCCTCGAATTGCCTTGCGACCTGACCAAACCGTCAACTGGCCGTTTGCCAATCAACCTTGCAGACGCAAAAAAGCCGGGAAATTTCCCGGCTGCCGCATCATACACCCCTTTTCATTCAGGATGCACCCCGCCTGGTGTTTTAGCTGCCAGGCGGGGTATGCGCCCCTCAATGCATCAGGGTTTGCTCTTGTCGAGGAAGCGGAAGAACTCGTTCTTCGGATCCAGGACCAGCACGTCGCTCTTGCTGGAGAAGCTTTCGCGGTATGCCTGCAGGCTACGGTAGAACGCATAGAAATCGGCGTCCTGGGTGTAGGCCTTGGCATAGATGGCGGCCGACTGGGCGTCGCCATCACCACGGGTCTCTTCAGCTTCGCGATAGGCTTCGGCCAGCAGTACACGGCGCTGACGGTCGGCATCGGCACGGATACCTTCGGCCAGCTCGTTACCCTTGGCACGGTGCTCGCGAGCTTCACGCTCACGCTCGGTGCTCATGCGGTCGAACACGCTGCGGTTGACTTCCTTCGGCAGGTCGATGGCCTTGACGCGCACGTCGACCACCTCGATACCCAGCTCCTTGTTGGCCATGCGGTTCAGCGAGGCGGTGATGTCAGCCATCAGCGCGTCACGTTCACCGGATACCACTTCGTGCAGGGTGCGTTTACCGAACTGGTCACGCAGGCCACTTTCCAGACGACGCGACAGACGCTCGTCGGCGATCTGCTTCATGCCGGAGGTGGCGGTGTAGAAACGCTCGGCATCCTTGACGCGCCACTTGGCGTAGGCGTCGACCATCACCGCTTTCTTCTCCAGGGTCAGGAACCGCTGGGTCGGGGCGTCGAGGGTCATCAGACGGGCGTCGAACTTGCGCACCTGGTTCACATACGGAACCTTCACGTGCAGGCCCGGCTGGACATCCGCCTGGACCACACGGCCGAACTGCAGCAGTACCGCGCGTTCGGTCTGCGACACGATGTAGAAGCTGTTCCAGGCCACCACGGCCAGAACCACAGCGGCGATCAGGGCGATCAGCGATTTATTGCTCATCAGCGGCTCTCCCTAGTACGCAGCTGTTGCTGTTGCTGTTGCAGGTCCTGCGCTGCACGCGCTGCCGCGTCGTTGGCCGACGGGGTTGCGCTGGTAACCGGCGCGGACGTGTTGCGGCTGCCTTCGACCATCTTGTCCAGTGGCAGGTAGAGCAGGTTGTTCTGCCCGTCCTTGGTGGCCACCATGACCTTGCTGGTATTGCTGTAGACCTCTTGCATGGTCTCCAGGTACAGGCGCTGGCGGGTCACGTCAGGTGCCTTGCGGTACTCGGCGACCAGCTTGGTGAAGCGGTCCGCCTCACCCTTGGCGCGGGCGATGACTTCGTCGCGGTAACCGTTGGCGTCCTCGATGATGCGCTGGGCCTGACCACGGGCTTCCGGCACCACGCCGTTGGCGTAGGACTCGGCCTGGTTGCGGGCACGCTGCTCGTCTTCACGGGCACGGATCACGTCGTCGAAGGCTTCCTGCACTTCACGCGGGGCTGCCGCGCTCTGTACGTTGACCTGGGTAACGGTGATACCGGTACGGTAGTTGTCGAGGAAGCGCTGCAGGCGTTCGCGGATATCCACGGCCATCTGCTCACGGCCTTCGGTCAGCACCTGGTCCATCGAAGTGGAACCCACCACGTGGCGCAGGGCGCTGTCGGTGGCATGCTGCAAGCTCACCTCGGGCTGGTCGACGTTGAGCACGAAGTCCTGCAGGTTGCTGATCTTGTACTGGACGGTCAGCGGCACTTCGACGATGTTCTCGTCTTCGGTGAGCATCTGGCCCTGCTTGGTGTAGGCACGCTCGCGCGTGACGTTTTCCATGTACTTGCGATCGATTGGCGGGAAGTAGATGTTCAGGCCGGGACCGACCGTCTCATAGTACTTGCCGAAGCGCAGCACGACGGCCTGCTCCTGCTCGTCGACCACGTACACGGCGCTGTACAGCCAGATCGCAGCCAGTACCGCCAGGCCGATGCCCAGCAGGCCGTAGCCGCCGCCCTTGCCGACATTGCGGTCACCGCCGCCACGTTTCTTGCCACCGCCGAACATGCCGTTCAGGCTGTCCTGCAGTTTGCGGAAGGCCTCGTCCAGATCCGGCGGGCCTTTTTTATCGCCACCACCGCCGCCGCCACCACGGCGACCGCCCCAGGGATCCTGATTGTTCGAGTTGCCACCCGGCTCGTTCCAAGCCATAGCGCTCTCCATCTGATAAAGCAAAGACGCGCCCACGGCGCGCCGTCCAATGCTACAGAATGCCTGCCACTGCCGCCCGGCGACCTCGCCGGGCATTTATTGCAAAGTGTGTTGCTCGACAAACACTTGCGGCTCCATGCCTTCACGGCTGACCAGGCGATTCAACTCGACCATGGGCAGTCGCACACTCAGCAGGCTGCGCCCTTCTTCGTCATGCTCCTCACTCTGCACGGCACCCAGGGCAAAGAATTGCGCGCGCAAGCGGGCAAAACGCTGCTCCAGACACAGGGTACCGACAAACAGATCATCCCCCAGCAACTCGGCAATCGCCTGACCCACCAGCTCCAGGCCACGTCCATCTCGTGCCGAGACCCAGACCCGCTCCGGCTTACCGTCGGCGTTGCGCTGGATCTGCGGCTCGACATCTTCGAGCAGGTCGAGTTTGTTATAGACCTCGAGGATCGGCAAGCCTTCGGCACCGATCTCGCCCAATACCGCCAGCACCTGCTCGATCTGCTCCATGCGCTCTGGCTCATGGGCGTCGATCACGTGCAGCAGCAGGTCGGAGTTGCTCGACTCTTCGAGCGTAGCCCGAAAAGCCTCGACCAGCTTGTGCGGCAGGTGGCGAATGAAGCCCACGGTGTCGGCCAGCACGATCGGCCCGAGGTCGTTGAGCTCGAGACGGCGCAATGTCGGGTCGAGGGTGGCGAACAACTGGTCGGCGGCGTACACCTCGGACTGGGTCAAGGCGTTGAACAGCGTCGACTTGCCGGCGTTGGTGTAGCCCACCAGCGAAACCGACGGGATATCCGCACGGCGGCGGCCACGGCGAGCCTGCTCACGCTGGCTGCGGACCTTCTCCAGGCGCCCCTTGATCTGCCGCAGGCGTACCCGCAGCAAACGACGGTCGGTTTCAAGCTGGGTTTCACCCGGGCCGCGCAGGCCGATACCACCCTTCTGACGCTCAAGGTGGGTCCAGCCACGCACCAGCCGCGTGCTCATGTGCTCAAGCTGGGCCAGTTCGACCTGCAGCTTGCCTTCATGGGTACGCGCCCGTTGGGCGAAGATGTCGAGGATCAGCCCGGTGCGGTCGAGCACGCGACACTCGAAGACACGTTCGAGGTTGCGCTCCTGACTGGGCGTGAGGGTGTGATTGAAAATCACCAGGTCTACCTGTTCGGCTTTGACCAGGTCGCGAAATTCCTCGACCTTGCCGCTGCCAATCAGGTATTTGGCGGTCGGCTGATGCCGGGCCACCGTGACCAACGAAACGATGTCGGCGCCGGCCGACAATGCCAGTTCCTGAAACTCCTGCGGATCTTCGCGCGCCTCAGGGTTCTGACCTTCCAAGTGAACGAGCAGCGCTCGCTCACCACCACCGTGGCGCTCAAAGAACAATGCAGGCTCCTATCAGGCGTTGCCTGGCTCGCTTTCACCGTGTTCGGAATCGGACGGGCTAGGCAGGCGAATCGCACGCACGGGAACTACGGTCGAAATGGCGTGCTTGTAAACCATCTGGCTGACAGTGTTCTTCAGCAGAACGACGAACTGGTCGAACGACTCGATCTGGCCCTGCAGTTTGATGCCGTTGACCAGATAGATGGAAACCGCAACCTTTTCTTTTCTCAAGGTATTCAAGTAAGGGTCTTGTAGCGAATGCCCTTTTGACATATGCCGCACTCCTGTAAGGATCAATAATAGAAAGTCAAAGAAATCGATAAGTTGGCCGTCCCTTCGCAAGAATAGACGGCAATCAGCAGGGACTCATCTCAATATGGAGACGGCCCCAAGGTATTTCAAGGTGCGGGACAGATTGTCGCAGGCCAGGCTGTCGAGCCAGTGTACGTCGGGCCAGCTACGCAACCAGGTGAACTGCCGCTTGGCCAACTGCCGGGTAGCAATGATACCGCGTTCTCGCATCTCATTCTCAGTCAGCTTGCCGTCGAGGTAGTCCCAGACCTGCCGATACCCCACTGCCCGTATAGACGGCAGCGCCGCGTGCAAGTCACTTCTGGCTCGCAGCGATCGGACCTCGTCGATGAAGCCCTGTTCCAGCATCTGCGAAAATCGTAGCGCAATTCGCTGATGCAAAATGTGACGATCTGTAGGAGCAATCGCCAAACTCGCGACAGTATAGGGCAAATGCGAGTCAGCGCCTGCGTCTGCGCCGCGACTTTCCGCGAATTGACGTTGCCGATGGGCCGTCATGCTCTCGCCGCTCACCCGGTACACTTCCAGCGCCCGGATCAAGCGTTGCGGGTCGTTGGGGTGAATGCGCGCGGCCGATTGGGGGTCCACTTCGGCCAGCTGCCGGTGCAGTTCGGCCAGGCCCAGCGCCTGCGCCTGGGCCTCCAGCTCGGCGCGCACCGCGGCATCGGCCGCAGGCATGTCCGCCAGGCCGTCGACCAGGGCCTTGTAATAGAGCATGGTGCCGCCCACCAGCAGCGGGATCTTGCCGCGTGCGGTGATTTCGGCCATTGCCTCGAGGGCATCGGCGCGAAACTGTGCGGCCGAATAGCTTTCGGCCGGGTCGCGAATGTCGATCAGGCGGTGCGGATGGGCGGCCAGGATCTCCTTGGAGGGCTTGGCCGAACCGATGTCCATGCCGCGATAGACCAGCGCCGAGTCGACGCTGATCAGCTCGCAAGGCAGCACCTTGGTCAGTTCGATGGCCAGGTCGGTCTTGCCGGCCGCCGTCGGGCCCATGAGGAATATTGCTGGGGGCTTGCCGCTCATTTCATCGACCGCGCAGGAAAAGTTTGTCCAGGTCGTCCAGGCCCATCTGGGTCCAGGTCGGGCGGCCGTGGTTGCACTGGCCGCTGCGCTCGGTATTTTCCATGTCGCGCAGCAAGGCGTTCATCTCGGGGATGGCCAGGCGCCGGTTGGCGCGCACGGCGCCGTGGCAGGCCATGGTGCCGAGCAGTTCGTTGAGGTGCGCCTGGATGCGGTCGCTGGTGCCGTATTCCATCAGGTCGGCGAGCACATCCTGCACCAGGCGGTTGGCCTCGGCTTGCTTGAGCAAGGCCGGGATCTGGCGGATCGCCAGGGTTTCCGGGCCCAAACGCTGTAGCTCGAAGCCCAGGCGTTGGAACCACTGGCCATGCTCTTCGGCGCAGTCGGCTTCGCGCTGGCTCAGCGCCAGCGTCTCCGGCACCAGCAACGGCTGGCCGCTCAGGCCCTCGCTGGCCATCGCCACCTTGAGCCGCTCGTACATGATGCGCTCGTGGGCGGCGTGCATGTCCACCAACACCAGCCCGACGGCATTCTCGGCCAGGATGTAGATGCCCTTGAGCTGGGCCAGGGCATAGCCCAGCGGCGGGATATCGCCCTGGCTCTCGGGCAGCGCGGCAGGCGCCACGGCGCCGTCGCTCAACGGCTTGTAGAACTCGCGATAGACCGCCTGCGACTCGGCCGCTGGCAGCGGTTGAGATGGGCGCGGGGTGTACTGGTACTGGTAGCCCGCGCCACTGCCACCATTGGAAACCGCAAACTGGGGAGCCTGGGGCTGTTCGAGCACCGGCGAGGCCAGGCGCATTTCGCCCTGCGGGCCGAACTCACCCGCCTGCTGGCCACTCGGGCGAGCGATTTCAGCCCCAGCAGCAGGCGCTGCCAGCTGGTCTTCCGGGCGAACGTCGGCCAACGCACGGTGCAGGGTGCCGTAGAGGAAGTCATGCACCGAGCGCCCCTCGCGGAAACGCACTTCGTGCTTGGTCGGGTGCACGTTGACGTCGACGCCATTGGGCTCGAGTTCGAGGAACAGCACGAAGGTCGGGTGACGGCCATTGAACAGCACGTCGCGATAGGCCTGGCGCACGGCATGGGCGACCAGCTTGTCGCGTACCGCGCGGCCATTGACGAAGAAGTACTGCAAGTCCGCCTGGCTGCGCGAGAACGTCGGCAGGCCGACCCAACCCCACAGGCGCAGGCCGTTGCGCTCGACGTCGATGGGCAGCGCCTGCTCCATGAAGCCTGGCCCGCAGATGGCACCGACCCTGCGCGCACGGGCGGTTTCGTCGTGCGCTTCGTGCAGGCTGAGAATGCTCTTGCCGTTGTGGCGCAGGTGGAAGCCGACGTCGAAACGGGCCAGGGCCAGGCGCCGGATGACTTCCTGCAGGTGATCGAACTCGGTCTTCTCGGCCTTGAGGAACTTGCGCCGGGCCGGGGTATTGAAGAACAGGTCACGCACTTCCACCGAGGTGCCGACCGGGTGCGCGGCAGGCTGCACCCGCGGCGTCATGTCGCGCCCTTCGGTTTCCACCTGCCAGGCTTCGCTGGCGTTGGCAGTGCGCGAAGTCAGGGTCAGGCGCGCCACCGAGCTGATCGATGCCAGGGCCTCACCGCGAAAACCGAGGCTCAGCACGCCTTCGAGGTCTTCCAGCTCGCGAATCTTGCTGGTGGCGTGACGGGCCAGGGCCAGCGGCAGGTCGTCGGCGGAGATACCGCCGCCGTCGTCGCGCACCCGCAGCAGCTTGACGCCGCCCTGCTCGACCTCGACATCGATGCGCCGAGCACCGGAGTCGAGGCTGTTTTCCAGCAGCTCCTTGGCCACCGAGGCCGGGCGCTCGACCACCTCACCTGCGGCAATCTGGTTGGCCAGCCGCGGGCTGAGCAGCTGGATGCGCGAACCGCCACTCATTGCTGCGAGGCCAGTGTGGTGGCGGGGATGCTGAGGTGCTGGCCGACTTTCAGTTCATCGGTCTTCAGGCTGTTGCTGCTGCGCAGGCTCGGCACGCTGACCTGGTAGCGCACGGCAATCATCGCCAGCGTCTCGCCAGGGCGCACGGTATGGTCACGCGGCCCCTGGGCAATCTTGCCGCTGTCGCGCAGCCAGGCCACGTAGGTGCCAGGCGGCGGGTTTTGCTGGAAGTACTGGCGCACACCGGTATGGATCGAACGCGCCAGGGCCTGCTGGTGGCTCGCGGTGGCCAGCTTGGCGGCTTCGTTGTTGTTCGAGATGAACCCGGTTTCAACGAGGATCGACGGGATATCCGGCGATTTCAGCACCATGAAGCCCGCCTGTTCCACACGCTGCTTGTGCAGCGAAGTGACCCTACCCATGTTGCCGAGCACCTTCTGCCCGACATTCAGGCTGGAGCTGAGGGTGGCGGTCATCGACAGGTCGAGCAGCACACCGGCCAGCATGCGGTCCTTGTCGTCGAGGCTGACGTTGCCGGCACCGCCGATCAGGTCGGAGCGGTTTTCCGTGTCGGCCAGCCAGCGCGCGGTCTCGGAGGTGGCACCCCGGTCGGACAGGGCGAACACCGAAGCACCGAACGCGGCCCGCGACGGCGCAGCGTCGGCGTGGATCGAAATGAACAGGTCGGCGCCCTTCTTGCGGGCGATCTCGGTGCGCTTGCGCAGCGGGATGAAGTAGTCACCGGTGCGGGTCAGCTCGGCGCGGTAGCCCTTCTCGGTGTTGATCTGGCGCTGCAGCTCCTTGGCGATCTGCAGCACGATGTCTTTTTCATGCTGGCCGCGCGAGCCGGAGGCACCCGGGTCCTCGCCGCCGTGGCCGGCGTCGATGGCGACCACGATGTCGCGCTTGCCGGCGGGTACCGGCGGCAGCTTGATCGCAGGCTGCGCGGGGCTGACCGGCACGGCAGGCGTGGTCGCCGGGGTAGGCGTCGGGGTCGGCGCTGGCGGCGGCGCGGTGGCCGCGATGGCGTCGGATTCCTGGTCGTACAGGTCTACCACCAGGCGGTTGCCGTACTGGGCGTTTGGCGCCAGGGTGAAGCTCTTCGGGGTGACCGATTTTTTCAGGTCGACCACCACGCGCAGGTCGGTGGGCGTGCGCTGGGCAGAGCGCACGCTGCTGATCGGCGTGTTCGAAGTGGACACGTTCAGCGGCGCGGCCAGGGTCGCGCCATTGATGTCGATCACCAGGCGATCGGGCGCGCTCAGGGTGAAGACGCTATGCTGCACCGGGCCGGACAGGTCGAAGACCAGCCGTGTGTTGTCCGGCGCGCGCCACAGGCGCATGCTCTTGACTTGTGTGACGGCCAGAGCGTCAACGGTCACTGCTGTCAGCAGCAGCCCAACCACAGCGACCAGTGCGCGTATGCGCATACCTACCCCACTTACTGTTTATTGTGTTCGGCCAGTGCAGCGCACCAGGCCTCGCCGCGAGCCCCCTGCGGCGAAAGGTTCAGCGAGCGTCCGCCCGCTTGGGGGCTTATGGTAATGGTCAGGTCAGGCTTTGGCAAAACGCCCGCACCCTTTTGTGGCCACTCGAACAGGCACAGCGGGTCGCCTTCGAAGTAGTCGCGAATGCCCATGAACTCCAGCTCTTCCGGATCGACCAGGCGATACAGGTCGAAGTGGTAGGCACGCACGTCGCCGATCTCGTAGGGTTCTACCACAGTAAATGTCGGACTTTTCACCGCTCCAGTATGGCCCAGGCCACGGATCAGGCCACGGGACAGGGTGGTCTTGCCAGCGCCCAGGTCACCTTCGAGAAAAATCACGCCGTGACCGCCGGTCACCTCGGCAAGTTTGCCGCCAAAGGCGACCGTGGCCGCTTCATCGGCCAGAAACAGGGTTATGCCAGACACGCAGAATGCTCCTCCAACAACTCACGAATGACCGGCGCCAGATCACTGGCCGCCAGGCCTCTACCTTTGCTCCCCAGGCGCTCGCCCGCACAGGCGTGCAGCCACACCCCGAGGCACGCGGCATCCCAGGTAGCCAGCCCCTGGGCCAGCAGCGCACCCAGTACCCCGGTCAACACATCGCCCAACCCCGCGCCGGCCATCGCCGGGTGGCCGCGCTCGCACAGCGCCAGCTTGCCCGCAGGGTCGGCGACCAGGGTACCGGCCCCCTTGAGCACGCACACACTGGCATAGCGCCGCGCCAGCTTGCGCGCGGCTCCAGCACGGTCGGCCTGCACCGCCTCGGTGGAAATGCCCAGCAGCCGCGCCGCCTCCCCCGGGTGCGGGGTAAGGATGCTGGCGCTGGGCAGGGCCAGCGGCGTGCGCGCCAGCAGGTTCAGGGCATCGGCGTCCCACACCTGCGGCCGCTCGGCATTGGCCACCGCCGACAGCAGGCTGCGGCCCCAGGCCGCCTGTCCCAGGCCAGGGCCCACCACCAGCACCGAGGCACGCTCGAGCGGGGCCATGAGCTGGTTGGCCGAACTCAGCCCCAGGCACATGACTTCCGGTAGGCGCGCAAGGCTTGCGGCCACGTGTTCGGGGCGGGTCGCCACGCTGACCAGGCCAGCGCCGCAGCGCAGCGCCGCCTCGGCACTGAGCAGCACGGCGCCACCGGTGCCGAGGTCGCCACCGACCACCAGCAGGTGGCCGAAGTCGCCTTTCTGGGCCTGCGCATGCCGTGCAGGCAGGCGCGCGACCGTCAAGCCAGTGAGCAGTTGCGGGGCGTGGCCGGGGTGTTTGGTCTGCGGCATGGGGTCAAAGGCTCCAATGTCTGGCAGAATTATACGCACCTGAGCCCGTATTGCCTTGCCCATCCATGTCCGCTTCCGCACCTGACCTCGCCGCACTGGCCCAATCGATCAAGAATTGGGGCCGAGAACTCGGTTTTGCCCACGTCGGCATCGCCGGGGTGGACCTTGGCGAGCACGAACATCACCTGCAGCGCTGGCTCGACGCCGGCTACCAGGGCGAGATGGAATACCTCGGCGCCCACGGCAGCAAGCGCGCCCACCCCGAGCAGTTGATCCCCGGCACCGTGCGCGTGGTGTCACTGCGCATGGACTACCTGCCCGGCGACACGCAGATGGCGCAACGCCTGGCACAGCCGGAAAAGGCCTATGTGTCGCGCTATGCCCTGGGCCGCGACTACCACAAGCTGGTGCGCAAGCGCGTGCAGCACCTGGCCGACCGCATCCAGGAAGCGATCGGCCCGTTCGGCTACCGCGCCTTCGTCGACAGCGCCCCGGTGCTGGAAAAGGCCCTGGCCGAACAGGCCGGGCTGGGTTGGATCGGCAAGAACACCCTGCTGCTCAACCGCAAGGCCGGCAGCTACTTCTTCCTCGCCGAACTGTTCGTCGACCTCCCGCTGCCGGTGGACGAGGCGCATGCCAGTGAACACTGCGGGCGCTGCGAGGCCTGCCTGGATATCTGCCCGACCAAGGCCTTCGTCGGGCCTTATGTGCTGGATGCGCGGCGCTGCATCTCGTACCTGACCATCGAGCTGAAGGGCGCGATTCCCGTTGAGTTGCGCGCGATGATGGGCAATCGGGTGTTCGGCTGCGACGATTGTCAGATCGTCTGCCCGTGGAACCGCTTTGCCCGGCCTACCCAGGAGAACGACTTCCAGCCTCGGCACGGCCTGGAAAACGCCGAGCTGGCCGAGATGTTCCTGTGGGATGAACGCACCTTCCTGCGCAAGACCGAAGGCGGGCCGCTGCGGCGTGCGGGGTACGAGCGGTGGCTGCGCAACCTGGCGGTGGGGCTGGGCAATGCGCCTTCGACGATACCGGTGCTGGAGGCGTTGAAGGCTCGCCAGGACGACCCGTCGGAGCTAGTGCGCGAGCATGTGCAGTGGGCGCTGGCGCAGCATGAGCACCGCTAGGGGCCGCTGCGCGCCCCAATCGCCGGCAAGCCGGCTCCCACAGTGACAGCGGCGCTGCCCTACCCGTGGGAGCCGGCTTGCCGGCGATCGGGCCCACGGCGGCACTGCCTCACTGCTGGTCGTTGTAGTGGAACTTGGGCATTTCCCAATGAAAACGAATGGCCAGCAAGCGCACCAGGAAGCCGCCGAACAAGGTCAGCAGCATGGCCTGCTCGGCCGGCAGCTTGAAGTACACGCACCCCAGGTAGAACCACGCCGCCGCGAACGACACGCTGGCATACAGCTCACGGCGGAACACCAAGGGAATGTCGTTGCAGAAGATATCCCGCAGGATCCCGCCAAACACCCCGGTAATCACCCCGCTGATCGACGCCACCAGCATGCCCTGCCCCATTTCCAGCGCAGTCATGCAACCAATCAGGGTAAAGGCCACCAACCCCAGGGCATCGAGCACCAGGAACAGCGAGCGCAAGCGGCGCATCATCGGCGCGATGAAAATCGTCAGCAGCGCGGCAAGGCTGGTCAACACCAGGTATTCCGGGTGCTTCACCCAGGTCAGTGGATAGTGCCCGAGCAGCACGTCGCGCACCGAGCCGCCACCCAGGGCGGTGACGCAGGCAATCAGCACCACGCCGAACCAATCCATGCCGCGACGGCCGGCAGACAAGGCGCCGGTCATGGCTTCGGCGGTGATGGCGATGAGGTAGAGCATCAGCAACATGGTGCGGGTCCGTGCGAGAAAGGCGCGCAGTCTAACCAGTTGCCCAAGGCACCAAAAGAGGGCGCCGATAGATTATCTGCGCCCCTTCGGCTCACACCTTGATGAAGTGCTGGCGATAGTGGCGCAGCTCGGCGATCGACTCGCGGATATCGTCCAGCGCCAGGTGGGTGCTGCCCTTCTTGAAGCTGTCACGCACCTCCGGCGCCCAGCGTGCAGCCAGCTCCTTGACGGTGGAGACATCGAGGTTGCGGTAGTGGAAGTAGTTTTCCAGGCCGCGCATGTGGCGGTAGAGGAAGCGGCGGTCCTGGCAGATGCTGTTGCCGCAGATCGGCGACTTGCCCTTGGGCACCCACTGCTCGAGGAAGGCGATGGTCTGCGCCTCGGCCTCGGCCATGCTGACCTGGCTTTCGCGCACGCGCTGGGTCAGGCCCGAAGCGCCGTGGGTGCGGGTGTTCCACTCGTCCATGCGCGCCAGCACTTCGTCGCTGTGGTGGATGGCGATCACCGGGCCTTCGGCCAGGGTGTTCAGCTCGCTGTCGGTGACGATGGTGGCCATCTCGATGATGACGTCGTTGTCCGGATCGAGGCCGGTCATTTCCAGGTCGATCCAGATCAGGTTCTGTGGGTTCTGCATGCAGGGCTCCTCGTATAGGCGCTCATATTAGCCTAGCGGGCATGGCCTGCGCATGCGCACTGCAACGCCAGGGGCCATGGTCCGGCGCCTGGCGTGCTAAACTGCCCGCCGATTTCATTCGCCCCTCCACGGAACCTTCATGGCCAAACGCCAGCTCAATCGCCGCCAGAACTGGCGCATCGAAAAAATCCAGAACGAACGCGCCGCACGCGCCGCCAAACGCGAACAGCATGCGCTGCAGGAGCTGGAGGGGGGTGACCTTGGGCCTGAACAACTCGGCCTGGTGATCGCCCACTTCGGTGTACAGGTCGAGGTCGAGGCCCAGGACGGCGAAGTCGCCGGCCAGGTGTTCCGTTGCCACCTGCGGGCCAACCTGCCAGCGCTGGTCACCGGCGACCGCGTGGTATGGCGTGCGGGCAACCAGGGCATTGGCGTGATCGTCGCGCAGATGCCGCGCAGCACCGAGCTGTGCCGGCCGAACAACCACGGCCAGCTCAAGCCGGTGGCGGCCAACGTCGACTTGATCGTGATCGTCTTCGCCCCGGCCCCCGAGCCGCACCCAAACCTGATCGACCGCTACCTGGTGGCCGCCGAGCACGCCGGTATCCGCCCGCTGCTGCTGCTGAACAAAGCCGACCTGATCGACGAGCACAACGGCCCCGGCCTGCACGCATTGCTCGAGGTCTACCGCGAGCTGGGCTACCCGCTGCTGGAAGTGTCGGCGCATCAGGGCGATGGCATGCAACGCCTGCAGCAGATGCTGGACGGGCACATCAGCGTGTTCGTCGGCCAGTCGGGCGTGGGCAAGTCATCGCTGGTCAACAGCCTGCTGCCGGATGCCGGCACCCGCGTGGGCGACCTTTCCGAATGGTCCGGCCAGGGCACCCACACCACCACGACCGCGCGCCTGTATCACTTCCCCAATGGCGGCGACCTGATCGACTCGCCGGGCATTCGCGAATTCGGCCTCGGCCACGTCAGCCGCAGCGATGTGGAAGATGGCTTCATCGAATTCCGCGACCTGTTCGGCACCTGCCGTTTCCGCGACTGCAAACATGACCGCGAGCCCGGTTGTGCGCTGCTCAAGGCGCTGGAAGACGGCCGCATCAAGCCGCAACGGATGAACAGCTACCGCTCGATCATTGCCAGCCTGCCGGAAGACGCCTACTGATCTGTAGGATTTCTTACCGCAGAAAGTAGGACGATTCCGGATTTAGCGTCATCTATTGCTCCCACCGCTGCTTTCCCTGATGGTCATGGCTTCTATCAGGGAGGGCAACCGCGATGCCGGTGTTCATCAGCTACCGCCACGAAGAGCGGCTTGACGCCTTCATTCTCAACGAGCGCCTGCTGCTCGAAGGCATCCCCGCACAGCTGGTCCTGTTCGACTTCGACGGGCAGACCAGCGAAGACCTGTATGGCAGCTTCTGCCAGCACATGAGTGATGCGACCCACTGGATCGGCCTGCTGCCAGAAGCGTTCAGCGAAGAGTGGTGGACCGCCTGGCTGCTCGGGGCCGCGGTAATGGCCGGGCGCCGGGTGAGCTTCTTTCAACCCACCGGCGATACGTTGCCGGCCCACCTTTGCAAGTGGCCGGTGATGCGCGAGCGCACGCACATCGACCTGTTCGTCAGGGCCTACCACGACGAGCGCACCTTCGCCCGCGCCTTGACCTTGCCAACGCCTGGCGGCAGCTGGGCGGACCGGGACAATGCGGACTACTTCCATGCCGACCTCAAGGCCAAGATCCGGCGGGGGTTTTGAACGCCGGCAGGGGCTGCAAAGCGGCCCCTCAGGCCTTACTGGTCCTTCGCCTCATCCATCTTCAAGGTGCCATCCTCGAAGATGTTCAGCTTCTGGCGCAGCTCACGCGGCTGCATCGGCGCGTCATCGGCACCCGGCGCCGCCGAAGCGCCCGGTGCAGCACCCGCAGGTGCCGGCGCCTGGGCCGGCGGCGTCGCCTCTGGCGTGCCCTGCTCGCCCTCGATGTTGCGCTGGGCTTTCTTGGTCAGGACGATGATGTCGATACGGCGGTTGACCGGGTTGAACGGGTCCTTGCGGTCGAACAGCGACGACGAGGCGTAGCCCACCACGCGCGCCACCTGGTCATCCGGGTAGCCACCGGCCACCAACGCACGGCGCGCGGCATTGGCACGGTTGGCCGACAGCTCCCAGTTGCCGAACTCGCCGCTGCCCGAATAAGGCTTGGCATCGGTATGGCCACTGATGCTGATCTTGTTCGGCACCGCCTTGATGGTGTCGGCCATGGCCAGCAGGATGTCTTCGAAGTACGGCTGCAGGCGCGCGCTGCCAATGTCGAACATCGGCCGGTTCTCGGCATCCATGATCTGGATGCGCAGGCCGTCCTGGGTGATTTCGAACAGGATCTGGTCCTTGAATTTCTGCAGCTGCGGGTTCTCTTCGACCTTGTTCTGCAACTCCTGCAGCAACAGCTCCAGGCGCTCGCGCTCCACCTGCTCGGCCATGGTCTCGACCTGGTCCTTGTCCAGCTGGATGCTGGTGTCAGGCGTAGGCTCGGACTTTTCTTCCGGGTTGATGGTCTTTTCCGGCGCCAGCTGGGGCGATCCGCCCAGGTCGATGACGTAGGGCGTACCACTCTCGGAGAAGCCGATCGGGTCCTTGAAGTAGCCGGCGATGGCGATCTTCTGTTCCGGCGTGGCGGTGGACAGCAGCCACAGCACCAGGAAGAACGCCATCATCGCCGTGGCGAAGTCGGCGAAGGCGATCTTCCAGGCACCCCCGTGGTGCCCGCCACCATAGCGCTTGACGCGCTTGATGATTATCGGCTGATTGTTTTCCATGGATCAGCGACCGCGAACCGCTTGTTCCAGCTCGGCGAAGCTTGGGCGATGCTTGGGGTACAGCACCTTGCGCCCGAACTCCACGGCCAGCGAAGGCGGCATGCCGGAGGCCGAGGCCACCAGCGACGCCTTGATCGACTCATAGAGGTTGAGCTCTTCCTTGGCATCGTGCTCCAGGCACTTGGCCAGCGGGCCGAAGAAGCCGTAGGCCGCCAGAATACCGAAGAAGGTACCCACCAGCGCCGCACCCACGTGCAGGCCGATGGACTTCTGGTCGCCCTCACCCAGCGACGCCATGGTCACCACGATACCCAGTACCGCCGCGACGATACCGAAGCCCGGCATGCCGTCGGCAATGCCGGAGACCGCGTGCGACGGGTGCTCGAGCTCTTCCTTCATGCTCAGCAGCTCCATGTCGAACAGGCCTTCGAGCTCATGGGGCGCCATGTTGCCGGTGGACATGATGCGCAGGTAGTCGCAGATGAACGCGGTCATGCGCTCATCGCCCAGCACCGCAGGGTACTTGGCGAAGATCGGGCTGGCCGCGGCGCCCTCGATGTCGCCCTCGATGGCCATCATGCCTTCGCGACGGCTTTTATTGAGGATCTCGTAGATAAGGCCCAGCACTTCCAGGTAGAAGGTGTGGGTGAAGCGCGAGCCGAACATCTTCATCGACTTCTTGATTACATGCATGGTCATGTAACCCGGGTTGGCCTGCATGAAAGCGCCAAAGGCCGCACCGCCGATGATCAGCACTTCGAACGGCTGGATCAGCGCCGCGATCTTGCCGTGGGAGAGCACATATCCGCCGAGCACGCTCG
>NZ_DJTF01000048.1:0-34050 GCF_002438125.1 Pseudomonas sp. UBA6315 | reverse complement strand
GCGCGTGTTGCGGCGCGGCCAGGGCCGGCAGGCTCAGGCAGGCGAGCAACAGGCTGCCGGCCAGCTGGCGCAGGCGGGGCATGGGCATCATTTGGCTTTCTCCGAAGGCTTTATCCACCAGCTGTTCAGCCCGAGGGTGTAGGGCGGCGTGGTGACGAAGGCGAACCGGTTGCGGTAGGCCAGGCGGTGATTGTCGAGATACCAGTTGGGGATCATGTAGTACTGCCATGAAAGCACCCGGTCCAGGGCGCGGGCGGCGGCGACCTGGTCGTCGCGGGTGCGCGCGGCGAGCAAGGTATCGAGCAGGTGGTCGACCACCGGGTCCTTGACCCCAGCATAGTTCTTGCTGCCCTTGGTCGAGGCTTGGCTCGAGTGGAAGTACAGCCACTGTTCGAGGCCCGGGCTCAAGGTCTGGTTGAGGGTCATCAGGATCATGTCGAAGTCGAACTGGTCCAGGCGTTGCTTGTACTGGGCACGGTCCACGGTGCGCAGGTGGGCATCGATGCCGATGCTCGCGAGGTTTTCGACATAGGGCTGCAGGATACGTTCGAGGTTGGGGTTCACCAGCAGCAATTCCAGGCGCAGTTGCCGGCCCTTGCTGTCCACCAGGCGCTGGCCGTCGAGCTTCCAGCCGGCCTGGCCGAGCAGGGTCAGGGCCTGGCGCAGGGTCTGGCGGCTGATGCCGCGCCCGTCGGTGTGGCTGACCTGGTAGGGCTGGGTGAACAGCTTGTCCGGCAGCTGGTCGCGAAATGGCGCAAGCAGCAGCCATTCCTTGCCGGTGGGCACGCCGGCAGCGGCGAACTCGCTGTTGGGGTAGTAGCTGGTCGAGCGGCGGTAGGCGCTGCTGAACAGGGCGCGGTTGGTCCACTCGAAGTCGAGCATCAGGCCCAGCGCCTGGCGCACCCGCGCATCGCTGAAGCTGGCGCGGCGGCTGTTCATGAACAGGCCTTGGGTCTGGGTCGGGATGCGGTGCGGGATCTGCGCCTTGATCACCTCGCCCCGGCGCACGGCGGGGAAGTTGTAGCCGTTGGCCCAGTTCTTCGCCTGGTGCTCGATATAGATGTCGAACTCGCCGGCCTTGAACGCTTCGAAAGCCACCGTGGCATCGCGGTAGAACTCGAATTCGACGCGCTTGAAGTTGTACTTGCCGCGGTTGACTGCCAGGTCCTTGCCCCAGTAGTTCTTCACCCGCTCAAACACCAGGCGCCGGCCCGGCTGCACCTGGGTGATGCGGTAGGGGCCGCTGCCCAGCGGCGGCTCGAAGGTGGTGGCCTGGAAGTCGCGGCCTTGCCAGTAGTGCTTGGGCAGCACCGGCATTTCGCCCAGGCGCAGGATCAGCAGCGGGTTGCCGGCGCGCTTGAAGACGAAGCGGATGCGCAGCGGGCCGAGTATGTCGACGCGCTGCACTTCCTGCAGGTTGGTGCGGTAGATCGGGTGGCCTTCCTTGAGCAGGGTGCGGTAGGTAAATGCCACATCCGCCGAGGTGATCGGTTTGCCGTCGTGCCAGCGCGCTTCAGGGCGCAGGTTGAACACCACCCAGCTGCGATCCTCGCTGTATTGGACCGAACGCGCGATCAGGCCGTAACTGGAGGTGGCTTCGTCACCAGACGGGTCGTACTGGCCGGTGCCGACCATCAGCGTTTCGTTCAGCTCGCTGACGCCATACTGCAAAAAGTTTGGCGTGGTCACCGGGCTTGTGCCCTTGAAGGTGTAGGGGTTGAGCGTGTCGAAGGTGCCGAATGCCATGGCCCGCAAGGTGCCGCCCTTGGGCGCTTGCGGGTTGACCCAGTCGAAGTGGGTGAAGGTGGCTGGGTACTTGAGCGTGCCGAACTGCGCGTATCCGTGGCTTTCGCTCACCATCGCGGCTGCGGGAAAGCTCAAGGCCAGGCTGAGTGACAGCAGGAGGGGACGTATCAAGTCGGCATCCGATCCAGGGGCGTTGGGCTTTGGTCGGGGTACAGTAACAGCTTGGCGGGGTTGGAAAAAGGGTGTGCCTGGAGGGATCGTCAGGGGCTGCTTTGCAGCCCTTTCGCGGGGCAAGCCCGCTCCCACGGAAACCCAGCATGTGGGAGCGGGCTTGCCCCGCGAATGGGGCGCGAAGCGGCCCTAGGGGCACATCAATGTGACAGGTAGACGGTCAGTGTCTGCCCTGGCTTGAGCGCATGCCCGCTGCGCGGATTCCAGCGCTTGAGGTGCTGCATCTCGACGTTGAAACGTTTGGCAACCAAATACAGGGAGTCGCCCTTGCGCACCTTGTACTGGGTCGAACGCTTGCCGGCGGCTGCTACCCGGTTGCCCGCAGCGCTTGGCGCGCTGCCGCCACGCAGGGCCAGTACCTGGCCGGCTTTTACCCGGTTGCCCGGCAGCTTGTTCCAGCGCTGGATGTCCTTGACCGACACCCGGTTGGCCTGGGCGATGCTGCTCAGGTTGTCGCCGCGCTTGACCCGGTAGCTGCGCGCCGTGGCCGGCGCCTTGGCTTCGGCGATGGCGCGTTCGAACACTGCCTTGTTCGGCTGCAGGCTGACGATCTGCTCGGGCTTGAGGTCGGTCAGCAACTGCGCCTTGGCGGTCGGCACCAGCAGTTGCTTGGGGCCGTCCACGGTCATGCGCTTCTTGAACGCCGGGTTGAGCTGGATCAGCTCGTCTTCGTCGATGTTGGCGAAGGCAGCCACCCGCGACAGGTCGAGGCGTTCGTTGATGACGACCGCCTCGAAGTAGGGCTCGTTGGCGATCGGGTTGAGGTTTACGCCGTAGGCCTCGGGGGTCATGACCACCTGCGACAGGGCCAGCAGCTTGGGCACGTAGTCGCGGGTTTCCTGCGGCAGGGGCAGGTTCCAGTAGTCGGTGGGCAGGCCGAGCCGTTCGTTGCGCTCGATGGCGCGGCTGACGGTGCCTTCGCCGGCGTTGTAGGCGGCCAGGGCCAGCAGCCAGTCGCCGTTGAACATGTCGTGCAGGCGGGTCAGGTAGTCCAGCGCGGCGTTGGTCGACGCGGTGATGTCGCGGCGCCCGTCATAGAAGTTGGTCTGGCGCAGGTTGAAGTGGCGCCCCGTGGAGGGGATGAACTGCCACATGCCGGCGGCGTGGGCGCGCGAGTAGGCCATCGGGTTGTAGGCGCTTTCGATGGCTGGCAGCAGTGCCAGTTCCAGCGGCATGTCGCGCTCTTCGAGGCGCTCGACGATGTAGTGCAGGTAGAGGCTGCCACGCTCGCCGGCGCTTTCCAGGAAGGTCGGGTTGCTGGCGAACCACAGGCGCTGCTGCTCGATGCGCGGGTTGACGTCGATGCTGTCCTGCAGCACGAAGCCCTGGCGCATGCGCTCCCACACATCCTGCGGCGGCTCGGCAGGCTTGATCGCCAGCGGCGCCGGTTTGTGCTTGATCCGCGCCTGGTAGTTGTGCGCGCGAACGCTGTCGGCTTCGTCGACCTGACGGGTGCTCTGGCAGCCCACCAGGGTGGCGGCCAGCGCCAGCGCACTGATTTGGGCCAGGCGCGTCAGGGCGACTGAATGAGCGGTTCTGCGGCTACGGGAAGACATCGGCGGGGACAGGTTTCCGGGCAAAAAATTTCGGCGATTCTAGAAACCGCTCCCGGCCGGGTCAACCGTTGTCAGCCTGTTGCGATATATCTTGAGGTTATCAGAAGGTGTCCTTCCAAGACCTCAAGGCAGCAAAAACAGTGACCTGCGAGTCGTTTGAATGTCCCTTCCATTCGTCTGCTTTTTGTTTAACTAATGTTTCAGAGGTACGCAGGAAGGGGTTGGTCAGGCGCTCCAGGCCAATCGTTGATGGCAATGTGATGCGATTTTCCGCACGTAAACGGGTAACGTCTTCGAACCGTTGCTGAACGTGCGGGTTGCCAGGTTCCACGGCCTTGGCAAAACGCAGGTTGCTCAAGGTGTATTCGTGGGCGCAATACACCTCGGTGTTCTCCGGCAGCGCCGCCAGGCGGGCCAGGGCCGGCTGCATCTGCTGCGGCGTGCCTTCGAACATCCGCCCGCAGCCGGCCGCGAACAGGGTATCGCCGCTGAACAGCACGGGGGTGGCCGGCTGATCGCTGAAAAAGGCGATATGGCCCTGGGTGTGGCCCGGTACGGCAAGCACCTTGAAGGTCACGCCCAGCACGCTGACCTGGTCGCCGTCGTCCAGCGCCAGGTCGCGGCAGGGAATGCGCTCGTTGGCCGGGCCACAGACGCGGGCGCCGGTCAGCTGCTTGAGCCGTTCGACACCGCCGACGTGGTCGTTGTGGTGGTGGGTGACCAGGATGTCGTCCAGCACCCAGCCGGGGTGGGCAGCCAACCAGCCTTCCACCGGGCCGGCGTCGCCGGGATCGACCACCGCGCAACGGCGTTTGGCAGTATCCTGTAACAACCAGATGTAGTTGTCGGAGAAAGCGGGGAGAGCATCGATCTGTATCATGGTGCGGATCCGATTCGCCTAGCGTGGCACATGAGGGCATCTTAGCCGCGATGGCGCGGTGCGAGAACCTTCGAGGGAGAGCGCAATGACCGACCAAGCCTTTGCCCAGGCCGACCCAGACTGGGTCGAGCTGATCAGCCTGGCCCGTGAATGGTTCAACGGGCCACTCGGCCAGTTGATGCTCAAGGAAGAGGAAAAACTGCTGGAAGAAGAGCTCGGGCGCTTCTTCGGCGGTTACCTGGTGCATTACGGCCCCTGCGCCGATGCCCCGCCCAGCGCCCCCCAGGTGCAGCGCAACGTGCGCCTGGGCGCGCCGCTGCCGGGGGTGGAAATCGTCTGCGAAGAGCAGGCCTGGCCGCTGAGCGAGCATGCCGCCGACGTGGTGGTGCTGCAGCATGGCCTGGATTTCTGCCTGTCGCCCCATGGCCTGCTGCGCGAAGCCGCCAGTGCCGTGCGCCCGGGCGGGCACTTGCTGATCGTTGGCATCAACCCCTGGAGCAGCTGGGGCATGCGTCATTTCTTCAGCCACGGCGCGCTGCGCAAGGCGCGTTGCATTTCACCGTCGCGGGTCGGCGACTGGCTCAACCTGCTGGGCTTCGCGCTGGAGAAACGCCGCTTCGGGTGCTATCGTCCGCCGCTTGCCTCGCCGGCCTGGCAACAACGCCTGGCGGGCTGGGAACGGCTGGCGGGTGGCTGGCAGAGCTCGGGTGGCGGGGTCTACCTGCTGGTGGCGCGCAAGATGGTGGTCGGCCTACGGCCGTTGCGCCCGGAGCGCCGCGAACCGATGGGCAAGCTGCTGCCGTTGCCGTTGGCCAAGGTCAACCGCACCGCCGTCAACCCCGATACCGAAAAGCACTGAACATGAGTGGTACATGAGCGAAAGCGTCGAGCTGTATACCGATGGTGCCTGCAAGGGCAACCCTGGCCCGGGCGGCTGGGGCGTCCTGCTGATCTACAAGGGCGTCGAGAAGGAACTGTGGGGCGGCGAGCGCGAAACCACCAACAACCGCATGGAACTGATGGCGGCGATCCAGGGGCTGATGGCGCTCAAGCGCGAATGCGAGGTGGTGCTGACCACCGACTCGCAGTACGTGATGAAGGGCATTAACGAATGGATGGTCAACTGGAAGAAGCGCGGCTGGAAGACGGCCGCCAAGGAGCCGGTGAAAAATGCCGACCTGTGGCAGCTGCTCGATGAGCAGGTCAACCGCCACAAGGTCACCTGGAAGTGGGTGCGCGGCCATATCGGCCACCCCGGCAACGAGCGTGCCGACCAACTGGCCAACCGTGGCGTCGAGGAAGTGCGCGCCAAGCGCTGAGCTGGGGTACAATCCGCGGCTCTGTAATTGATGCAAGTTGGAGCGCCCCGCGTGGAGCAGCAGCAAGATAAGCGGTTCGTCATTCTCGATACCGAAACCACGGGCATGCCGGTCAGCGAAGGCCACCGGATCATCGAGATCGGCTGCGTCGAGGTCATCGGCCGGCGCCTGACCGGGCGGCACTTCCACGTCTACCTGCAGCCTGACCGCGAAAGCGACGAGGGCGCGATCAACGTCCACGGCATCACCGATGCCTTCCTGGTGGGCAAGCCACGCTTCGCCGAGGTCGCCCAGGAGTTCTTCGAGTTCATCCAGGGCGCCACGCTGGTCATCCACAACGCGGCGTTCGACGTTGGCTTCATCAACAACGAGTTCGCCCTGCTGGGTCAGCGCGAGCGCGCCGACATCGCCCAGCACTGCACCATCCTCGACACCCTGCTGCTGGCGCGTGCCCGCCACCCGGGGCAGCGCAACAGCCTCGACGCACTGTGCAAACGCTACGACATCGACAACTCCGGCCGTGACCTGCACGGGGCGTTGCTCGACTCCGAGTTGCTGGCGGACGTCTACCTGGCGATGACCGGGGGCCAGACCAGCCTTTCGCTGGCCGGGCATGGGGCTGATGGCGACAACGATGGGCAGGGCAGCGGGGGCAGTGAAATTCGCCGGATTGCAGGCCGGGCGCCAGGGCGGGTGATCATGGCCAATGCCGAGGAATTGGAGGCGCATGCCGAGCGCTTGGCGGCGATTGCCAAGTCGGCGGGTGGGCCTTCGATGTGGCAGGCATTGACCGAGACGCCGGCCGGTTGATTTACAGTCAGTAGCGGCCCTATCGCCGGCAAGCCGGCTCCCACAATGGGTTACCTGTGGGAGCCGGCTTGCCGGCGACAGGGCCGCCGCTGTAACCATCAGGCTCTACTACCCTGAGAGGGACGACCCGTCCTTCGGAGGTAGCAGCCTGATGTACAAGGACCTCAAGTTCCCCATCCTCATCGTCCACCGCGCCATCAAGGCCGACAGCGTCGCCGGCGAGCGCATCCGTGGCATCGCTGACGAACTGAGCCAGGACGGCTTCGCCATCCTCGCCGCCGCAGACCACGCCGAAGCGCGCCTGGTCGCCGCCACCCACCACGGCCTGGCCTGCATGCTGATCGCTGCCGAAGGCGTCGGCGCCAATACCCACCTGCTGGAAAACATCGCCGAGCTCATCCGCCTGGCCCGCGCGCGGGCGCCCGACCTGCCAATCTTCGCCCTGGGCGAGCAGGTGACCCTGGAAAATGCCCCCGCCGAGGCCATGGGCGAGCTGAACCAGCTACGCGGCATCCTTTATCTGTTCGAAGACACTGTGCCGTTCCTGGCCCGGCAGGTGGCGCGGGCTGCGCACAATTACCTCGACGGCCTGTTGCCGCCGTTCTTCAAAGCCCTGGTCCAGCACACCGCGCAGTCCAACTATTCCTGGCATACCCCAGGCCACGGCGGTGGCGTGGCCTACCGCAAAAGCCCGGTGGGCCAGGCATTCCACCAGTTCTTCGGGGAAAACACCCTGCGTTCGGACTTGTCCGTGTCGGTGCCCGAACTGGGCTCGCTGCTCGATCACACCGGCCCGCTGGCCCAGGCCGAGGCACGCGCGGCGCGAAACTTCGGCGCCGACCACACCTTCTTCGTGATCAACGGCACCTCCACCGCCAACAAGATCGTCTGGCATGCGATGGTCGGCCGCGACGACCTGGTGCTGGTGGACCGCAACTGCCACAAGTCGGTGGTGCACGCCATCATCATGACCGGTGCCATCCCGCTTTACCTGTGCCCCGAGCGCAACGAGCTGGGCATCATCGGGCCGATACCGCTCAGCGAGTTCACGCCCGAGGCGATCCAGGCAAAAATCCACGCCAACCCGCTGGCGCAGGGGCGTGAGCCGCGAATCAAGCTGGCTGTGGTGACCAATTCCACCTACGACGGCCTGTGCTATCACGCCGGCCTGATCAAGCAGGTGCTGGGGCCCAGTGTCGAGGTGCTGCATTTCGACGAGGCCTGGTTCGCCTATGCCGCATTTCATGCCTTTTTCGCCGAACGCTACGCCATGGGCACCACGTGCAACGCGCAGAGCCCGCTGGTGTTCAGCACCCACTCCACCCACAAGCTGCTCGCCGCCTTCAGCCAGGCGTCGATGATTCATGTGCAGGATGGCGCCAAGCGCCAGCTCGATCGCGATCGCTTCAACGAAGCCTTCATGATGCATATCTCCACCTCGCCGCAGTACAGCATCATCGCGTCGCTGGATGTGGCGTCGGCGATGATGGAAGGGCCGGCGGGGCACTCGCTGTTGCAGGAGATGTTTGACGAGGCTTTGAGCTTTCGCCGTGCCCTGGCCAATTTGCGCGAGCATATCGCCGCCGATGACTGGTGGTTCAGCATCTGGCAGCCGCCGGCGGCGGAGGGCATCCAGCGCCTCGATGCCGCGGATTGGCTGCTGCAGCCGCGCGCCGAGTGGCACGGGTTTGGCGAGGTGGCGCCGGACTATGTGCTGCTCGACCCGCTGAAAGTGACCCTGGTGATGCCAGGCCTCAGCGCCGGCGGCGTGCTGGGCGAGCACGGCATACCGGCGGCGGTGGTCAGCAAGTTTCTCTGGGAGCGGGGCCTGGTGGTGGAGAAGACCGGCCTGTACAGCTTCCTGGTGCTGTTCTCGATGGGCATCACCAAGGGCAAGTGGAGCACGCTGCTGACCGAGCTGCTGGAGTTCAAGCGCCATTACGATGCCAACACTTCGCTCGGCAGCTGCCTGCCGAGTATCGTCGCGGTCGCTGGGGCTCGATACCAGGGCATGGGCCTGCAGGATCTGTGCGACCAGCTGCACGCCTGCTACCGCAGCAATGCCACGGCCAAGCAGCTCAAGCGCCTGTTCACGCGTTTGCCGCAGGTGGCCATGACCCCGGCGCGGGCCTACGACCTGATGGTGCGCGGGGAGGTGGAGGCAGTGCCGATCGAGGCGTTGCTGGGCCGGGTCGCGGCGGTGATGCTGGTGCCGTACCCGCCGGGCATCCCGCTGATCATGCCGGGCGAGCGGTTCACCGAAACCACGCGCTCGATCCTCGACTACCTGGCGTTCGCCCGGGCCTTCAACAGCGGTTTCCCGGGCTTTGTCGCCGATGTGCATGGCCTGCAGAACGAAAGCGGCCAGTACACGGTGGACTGCATCAAGGAATGCGAATGATCTCGACGCCGGTGCGGGCCAGCTCGAAACGGTCCTCACCCAGGTGGTTGACGCGGTCGCCAATGGCCAGGCGATAGGTGGTGATCGGCGCGCCCAGGGCGCTGCCGTCGGTTTGCAGGGTCGACTCCTGGAACTCGTGAACGGGGTAGATGCGGCCTTCGGCGTCTCGGGCGTGGAATTGGCCGACCATTACTGCTGCCATTTAGGTGAAAACCTCTGAAATACGTAGGAAATGTCTGCAGCGATAGACCGTGCATCCCCGCCGGAGTTTTCGCCTACGGCAAAAAAAACCTAAGCGCCGAGGAACGGTCATCTATAACTACAACGTCTCTTTAGCCCGCAAAGGTTGGAAATCGCCATGAGCCAGGTGTATTCGGTAGCGGTTGTCGTCGGCAGCTTGCGCAAGGACTCCTACAACCGCAAGGTGGCCCGCGCCCTTTCAGAGCTGGCACCGTCCAGCCTTGCCTTGAAGATCGTCGAAATCGGCGACTTGCCGCTGTACAACGAGGATGTCGAGGCGGCGGGCGTACCCGAGCCGTGGAAGCGTTTTCGCGATGAGATCCGCCGCAGCGACGCGGTGCTGTTCGCCACCCCGGAGTACAACCGTTCGGTGCCCGGCTGCCTGAAAAATGCCATCGATGTGGGCTCGCGCCCTTACGGGCAGAGCGCCTGGGGTGGTAAGCCGGCGGCGGTGGTGAGTGTGTCGCCGGGGGCGATTGGCGGCTTTGGCGCCAACCATGCCCTGCGCCAGTCGCTGGTGTTTCTCGACATGCCCTGCATGCAGATGCCAGAGGCGTATCTGGGCGGCGCGGCGAGCCTGTTCGATGACAGTGGCAAGCTCAACGACAAGACCCGGCCGTTCCTGCAGGGCTTCATCGACAAGTTCGCCTCCTGGGTGAAGCTCAATCGGGCAGCCTGACGGGGCCCTATCGCCGGCAAGCCGGCTCCCACAGGTAAAGGTATGTGCAATACCTGTGGGAGCCGGCTTGCCGGCGATGATTGCAACGCCGCGCTATCAGAACGCCTGCGGCATCTCACCCTTGGCCAACCGCCGGTTGATGTCGGCAATCACCTCAGGCAGATCATTGATGGTGTCGATCAGGTAGTGCGGGCGCGACCCTTCGAACAGCTTGTGAATGCGCTTGCGCTCGCTTTCCAGCTTCTCGGCGCCCACCGCCTGATATTCCTCCCAGGTCAACCCCAGGGCATTGCCCGAGCACACCAGGGCCACGGTCCACATGCCGGCACGGCGGCCTTCCAGAATGCCCGGCACGGTGTCGTCGACCTTCACGCACGCCGCCACGTCATCGATGCCCAGGGCAATCACGTTGGCCAGTGCCTGGGCCGGCCATGGGCGACCGTTGGGGGTTTCATCGGTGGCCACGACGTGGTCGGCGACATAGCCGTTCTTGGCCGCCAGCTCCACCACCTTGTCCATCACCACCTTCGGGTAGCCCGAGCACGAGCCGATCTTGAGGCCTTCCTGGCGCAGGCCGGTGAGGGTGTCCAGGGCACCTGGGATCAGCGCCGAATGCACGGCGATCTTCTCGATCTGCAGCGGCATGAAGCGGTTGTAGATGGCGGTGACGTCATCGTCGGTCGGGGTGCGGCCGAACACCTTGCGGTAGCGCTCGGCGATTTCCGGCACGTCGCACAAGGTGCGGATGTGGTCCCACTTGCCCATGCCCATCGGGCCACGGGCTTCTTCGATCGACACCTGCACGTCGAACTCGGCGAAGGCTTCGACGAAGATCTGGGTTGGGGCGAAGGAGCCGAAGTCGACCACGGTGCCGGCCCAGTCGAGGATGGCGGCTTGCAGCTGGGTAGGATTGCTGTAGTTCATGTGCGCGTTTTCCTGAAAGTGGTGAGGCAGAGGGTCAGATGTCCAGTACTTGCATTTCCCGCAGCACTTGGGCCACGGCATCGACGGCGGCCTGCATGCCATCGGGCCCGACCACGCCGATGCAACCGACGCGGAAGGTTTCGACCTGGGTCAGCTTGCCCGGGTAGAGGATGAAGCCCTTGGCCTTGACCCGCTCGTAGAAGTCCTTGAACTGGTAGCGGGCATCGTTCGGTGCGTGGAAGGTGACGATAATCGGCGCCTGGATCTCGGCCGGCAGGAAGCTGCGCAGGCCGATGGCGGCCATGCCGTCGAGCAGGGTCTTGCAGTTGTCGGCATAGCGCTGGTGGCGGGCCGGCAGGCCGCCTTCTTCGAAGTACTGCTGCAACGCTTCGTGCAGGGCAGCGACCACGTGGGTGGGCGGGGTGAAGCGCCACTGGCCGGTCTTGGCCATGTAGGCGTGCTGGTCGTGCAGGTCCATGGCCAGCGAGTGGGCATTGCCTTCGGCGGCGGCCAGGGCGGTTTTCTCGGCGAACACGAAGCCCATGCCCGGCACGCCTTCCAGGCACTTGCCGGAGGCGGCGATCAGCGCTTCGAAGGGGATTTCGCGGGCATCGATCGGCAGTGCGCCGAACGAGCTCATGGCATCGATGATCAGGCGTTTGCCGTGGTTCTTGATGACCTGGGCAATCTGCGGCAGCGGGTTGAGGATGCCGGTGCTGGTTTCGCAGTGGATCAGCGCCACGTGGGTCACGGCCGGGTCTGCGGCCAGCAGGCGGTCGACGTCGGCGGCGGTGGTCGGCTGGTCTTCGGCGGTCTCGAAGGTGCTGAAGCTGCGGCCCAGCACCTTGCAGATCTTCGCCAGGCGTTGGCCGTAGGCGCCGTTGATCAGTACCAGCACCTTGCCGTCACGCGGCACCAGGGTGCCGATGGCCGCTTCCACGGCGAAGGTGCCGCTGCCTTGCAAGGGCACGCAGTGGTGGCTGGCGCTGCCGTCGATGATCGCCAGCAGTTGCTCGCAGACGCTGGCGGTCAGTTGGTTGAAATCGCGGTCCCAGGAGCCCCAGTCCACCAGCATGGCTTGGCGGGTGCGGAGTGATGTGGTCAGTGGGCCGGGGGTCAGCAGGATCGGGGCGTTGCTCATTCCGTGGTTCCTCACAAGCTGCGGGTTTCGCCAGTTGGTTGGGCGCTGAAACTACGGGGCCTAGGTTGCAATTCGCCGAGCTATCAATCAAATTGTTTGTCGTTATGCCAGCCATAAGTCAGGCCGATACAAAATGAACCTTTTCCAGCTTCGCGCTTTCGATGCGGTTGCCCGCGAGGGCAGTTTCACCCGCGCTGCCGAGCGCCTGTTCATCAGCCAGCCGGCGGTGACCGGGCACGTCAAGGCGTTGGAGGAGCACTACCAGATCACCTTGCTGCGGCGCACCGCCCGGCGTGTGGAATTGACCCCAGAGGGCACGCGCCTGGCGGCCATCACCCGGGCCATGTTCGGCCTGGCTGAAGAGGCTCAGGCGATGCTCGAGGCCAACCGCCAATTGCTCACCGGGCGCCTGGAAGTGGCGGCCGACGGGCCGCACCGGGTGATGCCGATGCTTGCCCTGCTGCGCGAGCGTTACCCGGGCATCACCGTCAACCTGCGCCTGGGCAATGCCCAGGAAACCCTGGCCGCGCTGTTGTCCGAGCACGCTGACGTGGCCGTGCTGACTGAGATCGAGCCGCGCAAGGGCCTGCACCTGCAGAACCTCTGCGAGTCGCGCTTGTGCGCACTGCTGCCAGTGGGGCACGACTGGGCCAGGGGCGAGGGCGACCTGCCGCTGGCGGCGCTGCACCAGCAGATCATGGTGCTGCGCGAGCCGAGCTCGACCACCCGGCGCACCTTCGACAAGGCCTGTGCCCAGGCCAAGGTACAGCCACGGGTACTGCTGGAGCTGGACAGCCGCGAGGCGGTCACCGAGGCCGTGGCTTCGCAGCTGGGCATCGGCGTCGTCTCTTCGACCGAGGTGGCCCATGACCCGCGGGTGTTGGCCCGGCCGTTGGCCGGGCAGGGCTTGCGCAACCAGCACATGCTCGGCTGCCTGGAGCGGCGCCGCGAACTGCGCCTGATCCAGGCCTTCCTGGGCTTGGCGGCAAGCCTGTGAGGCCGCGCCAGCTTGCCGTAAGATGGCCGCCAGTGAGCAACCTGGCGCCGGATGGCCGATGAGCGAGAAAGACACGATTTCCATGCAGCTGGTGCGTGAAGCCCTGTTGCAGAGCTGCCCCGACAGCGATGCGGCCGCTGCCTTGCTGCGGCGCGCCGGGATCGATGCGGGCTTGCTGGAGCAGCCGGATGCGCGGGTGGCTGCCGGTGCCTATGCACGCGTGTGGCGCCTGTTGTCGCAGCGCTGCAATGACGAATTCTTCGCCATGGACCCCCGTGGCTTGCGCGGCGGCAGCCTGGCCCTGCTGGCCCGCGCGGCCATGGCCCAGCCCAGCCTGGGCGAGGCGCTGGATGTGGCGTTGGGCTTTCTCGGCCTGATGCTCGAAGACCTGCAACCGGTGCTGGTACGCCAGGGCAGCCTGGCCGAGATCGTCATCGGCGAGCCCCGGGAACAGCCCCGGCGGGCCTTCACCTATTTCACCTTCTGGATGATCGTACATGGCGTGGCCTGCTGGCTGGCCGGGCGGCGCATCCCGATTCTGGCCATCGACCTGCGCTGCGCCGAGCCGCCGTTCTGCGACGACTACCGGGTGATGTTCTCCGAGAACCTGCAGTTCGACCGCCCCCGCACGCGCATGATCATCGCCGCCGATTGCCTGGCGCTGACGCCCAGGCGCACGGCCGAAGACCTGCAGCGCTTTCTGGCGCAGGTGCCGGGCAACATCCTGGTCAAGTACCGCGACCCCGACAGCCTGGCCCGGCGCATCCGCCACGACCTGCGCCAGCATGACCCGGCCGGCTGGCCCGATGCCGAGCGCCTGGCGCTGGGCCTGTGCATGTCGGCGTCGACCCTGCGCCGGCGCCTGGCCGAGGAAGGGCAGACCTACCAGGGCCTGAAGGACAGCGTGCGCCGCGAGCTGGCGATCACCTGGCTGGCCGAAGCCGACCTTGGCCTGGCGCAGGTGGCGGAGCGCCTGGGGTTTGCCGACAGCAGTTCGTTCTACAAGGCGTTTCGCAAGTGGTTCGGCTGCAACCCGGGGCATTACCGCACGCTGGTAGTGCAGGGCGACGGCGCCGCCTGAGCGCCACAAACCGCCGTGCGGGGCAGTTCCCTGTGCCTTGGCGAGTGGCCCTTGCTCACTGTATGGGCCCCTCCAACCCGCACAGGTGCAATCATGTCGCAAGCCACGTCCACCACGCTCGCCAACCTCACCGACCAGTTCGTCGCGGCCCGCCTGCCTGATTGGCTCGAACGCGCCTCCCCAGCGCAGATCAACACGTTGCGCGACTGTTATGCAGCCCACCGCGCGAGCCATGGGAAATTGACCAAGGCCCTGCAGGTGCTGCCATCCCCTCAAGCGTTCGCTCAGCAGGCATTCAGTGGCCTGCTGACGGCCGAGGCTGCCGCGCTGGGGCTGGAAAACCTTGAATGGCTGGAGGTGCGGCGTCGGCTCAAAGTACCGCAAGGCATCGGTCTGCCCGAGGAGGAAATCACCTACGTGCGCAGCCCCGCGCTGCTGAGGCTGATGCAGAATTTCCCAGCAGGCGATCCTTTCTACGAAGGCAGCGGCTTGGTGGCCAAGGGTAAAAGCGTACTGCTGGCAGGTGCTGGCAATGACTTTGCCCGGCGCTGTCGGAGCCTGGATGCCGGGCAGCAATACCAGGCCTTGCTGAGCAAGGTCGCCACGGGCGAGGCGCGTAAAGCCTTGGCCGAGCACAAGCGCACGGGCTTCAACCTGGCTTTGGAGCTGGCGGTAATCAAGGGCGCAATCGACGGCGCGGTGCAGGCAGCGCTGCGCAGCATGGCAAGCGGTGCGCGTGCGCAGCCTTCTACCAGCGCCTATCCCGGGCTGCTGAACATACTCGATTGTGTCGCCTTCGACGCGTTGCTTATCCAGCTGCGGGACCCTGAAGGCGAGGATGCCGGGGTGGTGCTCTACATGCCCGCCGACATCGAGCATCCACTGCGTTATTTCACCACCCTGGGCCAACTCGATGAAGCCTTGGTCGTCGAGCTGGCGAGCCCGGCAGCGCGTCGGCGCTTCGGCGAGCGGGTGGCGTTGAGCGAGCGTGTGGCGTTCGTGAACAAGCTGGGCAAGCGACTGACCGATAACAACCCTGACCTTCAACTGGAGGGCCAGACGGTCGAGGGTGATGCATTCTCCGCCCTGGCCGAGGCGCACGTCGCGCGCCTGCGCGCGGATGCCGGCACGCTGCTGGTGACCACCGCAGAGGCCGACAGCAGCGAGGCCAGCAACAGGCTGGCGCGCTGGGAAGGCATTGGCATGGGAGCCCTGGGGATCGCCGGCCTGTTCGTGCCCGGGCTGGGTCAGTTGCTGTTGGCGCAGCTGGCGTATCAGCTGACCCGGCAGACCTGCGAAGGCGTCGTCGATTGGGCGCAGGGTCACCAGCACGAGGCGGCCGAGCATCTGCTGGGTGTGGCAGAGATCGTCGCTGTGACCGCAGCGACGGGGGCCGGGGTAGGGCTGGTCGCGCGCGGTTTCGCCCGCACGGCCTTCGTCGATCAGCTCGAACCTGTGGATGTGGCGGGCGACACGCGCTTGTGGGCGCATGACCTGAGCCACTACGAGGCTGATCCGGACCAGGCGGTATTGCAGGATGATGGCCTGTACACGCAGGGCACAAAGCGTTACCTGCGCATCGAGTCGCGCTTTTATCAAGTGCACAAACCGGATCCGCACGCCCCGTGGCGCCTCAAGCATCCTCTGCGCGCCGATGCCTTCGAGCCTGAACTGGTCAGCAATGGCGAGCGTTGCTGGCGCCTGCGCCTGGAGCGCCCGCTGGAATGGGATGACAGTGGCGCGATGCTGGACCGGCTGTGGCCAAGCGATCCGCCCCTGCAGGCGCCGCAGGTGCAACGGATTCTCCAGGTGTCGGGCGTGGACCGCGACGAACTGCGCGGGCTGCTGGTGGAAAACCGCCCAGTGCCGGCCAACTTGCGTGATACCCTTCGCCGCTTCGACGCCGACGCGCGGCTCACGCGGTTCTTTGCCGGCTTGCAACAGACCCCTGCGCAGTTCACCGATGCTGCCATTCTCGACGGGTGCAAGCTTCATCCCGACATGCAGGGCTTGACTGATTCCCAGGTGGGTACCGCGCTGCTCGAAGACCCGAGCCTGTGGCGTGGCCGCTTGCTCGATCACCTGGCTGCGCCCGTGCAGCTGGATGACCAAGTGCTCACGTTGCTCAAACGGGATTTCCCCGGACTCCCGGATGCCTATGCCCAAGCGACATTGCACGACTTGGCACCGACCGAGCTCGATATCGTCAAGGTTGAACAGCGCCTGCCCCTGGCGCTGGCCACCAAGGCGCGCTCGCTGCTGCAGCTGGCGCGGGTCAACCGTGCGGTGGAAGGGTTGTACCTGCAAGGTGCCTACAACGACGGCACGGGCGAGCTGGTGTTCGCCTTGCTGCGAAAGCTGCCCAAATGGCCTGCCCGGCTCAACCTCGAGCTGCGCAAAGGCACGGAGAGCGGCCGGCTGTTGGCGCAACTGGACCCTCAGGGGCCAGCCGCTTCGCGCATCGTGCTGGTCAATCGCGCTGGCGGCTTCAGGTTGTACGACGCGCAGGGGCTGGAGCTCGATATCGATGTCGATGTCGAGGAACCGGGGAGCATCTTCGATGCATTGCTGGCGCTGCTCGACTCAACCGAGCGTACAGCGTTGGGCTTGGCGGCGGACGATGCCGCATTGCAGCTGCGCGACCAGCTGGCGGCCGGCCTGCCAGAGCCGCGCCAGAAGCTGTTCAACCTACTCGGCTGGCGCAACGAAGCACCGTGGTGCAACCCGGGTTCGCGCCTGCCCGATGGCCGCGTGGGCTATGCGCTGGGTGGGCGGGCCGCAAGCCGGGAGTATTCGGTCAGAACCCTGCATGATCGTATTCGTGCGTTGTATCCGGCCTTCAGCGAGGACCAGGTCGAAAGCTTCTTCCGGCGCCTGATGCAGGCGACGGCATCGCCTTTCGACCGTTTGATCGATCACGAACGCAACTATGCGCTGCTCGATGAGGCACTCAACCGCTGGGGCGCCAACACCACCGACCGCGCGCTGCGCAACCAGCAACAGCATTTCGCCAATCAACTGCGTCGGGCCTGGCGTCTCGAGGGAGAGGTCGAGGTGAGCCATGGCGGCAATCAAGGCACGATGCGCGTCAACCTCAGTGGCTGGCGCATCGTATTGCTACCCTCGCTGCCGGCGGCCGTGGACATGAGCCATGTGGGCGAGCTGGTGCTGGCTGGCATGGGGCTGGAAGAGGTGCCGGCCAACTTCCTGCGCTGCTTCCACCGCGTGCGTACCCTGGTACTGACCAACAACCGCCTGACAGCCTTGCCCTCGGGCCTTGCCCATCTGCGCGAGCTGCGTTCGCTGCGCTTGATGGCCAACCGAATTCGCATGAATGCCCAGAACCAGGCGGTGTTGTCGTCGTTGTCCCATCTGCAAGAGCTGGATATCAGTTTCAACCCGCTACGTTCGCTCAACCTGCGTTTCGAACAGCTCCCCCAGTTGCGCACGCTGCGCCTTGGTCGATGCCAGTTGCGCAGCATTCCCGAGGCTATCGAACACTGCGGCTTCCTGCAGATGGCCGACCTTAGCGACAACCAGATCGAAACCATTCCAGCGTCACTTCTACGCATGCCGTGGGCCTTCCGTACCCGGTTCAACCTGCTGCGCAATCCGATGTCCTTCGCCGAGCGTGAGCGTTTTTACGGGCTCGATGGCCATGGCGAGACAGCCACGCTGCCGCAGGCGAGCGATGATGCGCTGGCGCGGTGGGTGACCGAGCAGCCGGCCGATCGCCGTCAGGCACGCACGGCGCTTTGGCAACGGCTGCAGCAAGAGGAGGGTAGCAGTGGGCTTTACGAGCTGTTGCAGGCGTTGACCCAAGGCAGTGACTACAACAGAGAGCGTGCTTACATCAGCGATCAGGTGTGGAACCTGCTCGGCGCCATTGACCAGGATGCAACCCTGCGCCAGCAGATCTTCGACAGCGCCGGCGAGACCTTGGGCTGCGTCGACAGCTCCGCCGAGCGCTTCAGCCGCCTGCAGATCCAGGCGCTGGCCTACGCGGCCGGCCAGCGCAGTAGCGCTGCCGACGCAGGCGAAGAGCTGCTGAACCTGGGGCGACGCTTGTTCCGCCTGGAGGCACTGGACCGTTTCGCTTACCGGGCGGTTGAACAACGACGCGCGACGCAGGGAATGGTCGATGACCTGGAAATCGTCCTCGGCTACCGCATCCACCTGGCCGAAGCGCTGGACCTGCCTTGCCAGCCACGCACCATGACCTTCAACTCCCTGGCCGACATCACCGCGCAACGCCAGCAGGAGGCCCTGCAAGCGGTACTCGCCGCGCAGACGCCCGAGGCAGTGGCGCAAAGCGTGTCGCGGCAACGCTTCTGGACCGACCACCTGCGTGCACAACACCCAGCGCTGTTCGCGGCCGTTGCAGCCGATTTCGATGCCCGTGGCGAAGCGCTCGATGCATTGGCCGAGCGCTTGACCACCGAGGAGTACGTGAGCCGTTGGGATGCGCTGAAGACAGAGCGCGATAGCGTCGAGCATGAACTGTGCCTGTACCTGAGCCGGGAGGCGCTGAACAAGGCCTAGCGGCCAAACCGCTCATCCAGATTGAACGCTTTGGCCATTGTCCGCGCGCGGCCTTGGCGTGACCATCGTCAGACCTTTGGTGCGATTCCAACAATAAGAAACCAGGAGTCTGACGATGCGCGATTACGCCGAGGCCGCCCGTTCGTTCGCCTATGCCGATGCCGTGGGCACGGCGCTGCAGGGCAACCTCAAGGGCCTCAATGCCTGTGTCGAATGCTGCGATCGCCATGTCGGCGAGGGCCGGGCCGCACTGGTCTGGGAAGGTCGCGACGGCAATGGCAAACGCTACAGTTTCGAGCAGCTGCAAGCCCTGGCCAGCCGTTTTGCCAATGCCCTCAAGGACCAGGGCGTAGGCGCGGGCGACCGGGTTGCCGGCCTGCTGCCACGTACCCCTGAATTGCTGGTGACGATCCTCGCCACCTGGCGCCTGGGCGCGGTGTACCAGCCGCTGTTCACCGCCTTCGGCCCCAAAGCCATCGAGCACCGTGTGGCACAGTCCGGGGCCAAGGTGGTGGTCACCGACCGCGGCAATCGGCCCAAGCTCGATGAGCTGGCGGCCTGCCCGGTGCGCATCACGGTCAATGCGGCCGAGGGCGAGCTTGACTTCCAGCGCCTGCTCGATGCGGCAGCGCCCGAGTGCGAGCCGGTGCTGCGCAGCGGCGACGACCCGTTCCTGCTGATGTTCACCTCGGGCACCACCGGCCCGGCCAAGCCGCTTGAAGTGCCGCTGCGGGCCATCGTCGCGTTCCAGGGCTACATGCGCGATGCCATCGACCTGCGGCCGGCGGACAACTTCTGGAACCTGGCCGACCCGGGCTGGGCCTACGGCCTCTACTACGCGGTCACAGGCCCGCTGTCGCTGGGCCACGCTACCACCTTCTACGATGGCCCGTTCAGCGTCGAGAGCTGCGCGCGGGTGATCGACAAGCTGGGCATCACCAACCTTGCCGGCTCGCCCACCGCGTACCGCCTGCTGATCGCTGCGGGGCGCGAATTCTCGGCGCCGATCCAGGGCCGCCTGCGGGTGGTCAGCAGTGCCGGGGAGCCGCTGAACCCGGAAGTGATCCGCTGGTTCGCCGACGAGCTGGGGGTGACCATCCACGACCACTATGGCCAGACCGAACTGGGCATGGTGCTGTGCAACCACCATGGCCTGCAGCACCCGGTGCACCTTGGCTCGGCGGGCTTCGCCATCCCCGGCCACCGCATCGTCGTGCTCGACGAGCAGGGCGCCGAGCTGCCCGCAGGCCAGCCCGGCATCCTCGCGGTGGACCGCGAACAATCGCCGCTGTGCTGGTTTGGTGGCTACCAGGGTTTGCCGACCAAGAGTTTCGTCGGCAAGTACTACCTCAGTGGCGACACCGTCGAGCTCAACGCCGATGGCAGCATCAGCTTCGTCGGCCGCAGCGACGACGTGATCACCACCTCCGGCTACCGGGTCGGCCCGTTCGATGTGGAAAGCGCGCTGATCGAACACCCGGCGGTGATCGAAGCGGCGGTGATCGGCAAGCCGGACCCGGAGCGCACCGAGCTGATCAAGGCCTTCGTCGTGCTCGCGGCCGGTGTCAGCGGCAGCGAGGCGCTGCAGGAAACGCTGCGCCAGCATGTGCGCCAGCGCCTCTATGCCCATGCCTACCCACGGGAAATCGAATTCGTCAGCGAGCTGCCCAAGACCCCCAGCGGCAAGCTGCAACGCTTCATCCTGCGCAATCAGGAAATCGCCCTACAACAAGCCGCGCTGGCCAACCGCGCCAGCGCCTGAAGGATACCTACCATGCACATAGCCAACAGCAATTTCATCGTCAGCGGCGCGGCCTCGGGCCTGGGCGCCGCCACCGCGCAGATGCTGGTCGAGGCCGGCGCCAAGGTCATGCTGGTCGACCTCAACGCCCAGGCCGTCGAGGCCAAGGCCCGCGAGCTTGGCGACAATGCACGCTTCGCCGTGGCTGACATCAGTGACGAACAGGCGGCCAAGGCGGCGGTGGACGCGGCCGTGGCCGCTTTCGGCAGCCTCCACGGGCTGGTCAACTGCGCCGGCATCGTCGGCGCCGAGAAGGTGCTGGGCAAGCAAGGCCCACATGGGCTGGCCAGCTTCGCCAAGGTCATCAACGTCAACCTGATCGGCAGCTTCAACCTGCTGCGCCTGGCCGCCGCGGCCATGGCAGAGGGCGCCGCCAACGCCGAGGGCGAGCGCGGCGTGATCATCAACACCGCGTCGATCGCGGCCTACGATGGCCAGATCGGCCAGGCTGCCTACGCGGCCTCCAAAGGCGCCATCGCCAGCCTGACCTTGCCGACCGCCCGCGAGCTGGCGCGCTTCGGCATCCGGGTGATGACCATCGCCCCTGGCATCTTCGAAACCCCGATGATGGCCGGCATGACCCAGGAAGTGCGCGATTCGCTGGCCGCCGGCGTGCCGTTCCCGCCGCGCCTGGGGCGCCCGGGCGAATACGCGGCGCTGGCCCGCCACATCATCGAGAACAGCATGCTCAACGGCGAGGTGATCCGCCTCGACGGCGCACTGCGCATGGCAGCCAAGTAAGGAGAAACGAACATGACACTTGCCAACGACCCGATCGTCATCGTCAGCGCCGTGCGCACGCCCATGGGCGGGCTGCAGGGCGACCTCAAGAGCCTGACCGCGCCACAGCTGGGGGCGGCCGCCATTCGCGCCGCCGTCGAGCGCGCCGGCATCGATGCTGCCAGCGTCGAGCAGGTGCTGTTCGGCTGCGTGCTGCCGGCAGGCCTCGGCCAGGCCCCGGCACGCCAGGCCGCGCTGGGCGCAGGGCTGGGCAAGCACACCACCTGCACCACGCTGAACAAGATGTGCGGCTCGGGCATGCAGGCGGCGATCATGGCCCATGATCAACTGCTGGCCGGCAGCGCCGATGTGATCGTCGCCGGCGGCATGGAAAGCATGACCAACGCCCCCTACCTGCTGGACAAGGCCCGTGGCGGCTACCGCATGGGCCACGGCAAGATCCTCGACCACATGTTCCTCGATGGCCTGGAAGACGCCTACGACAAAGGCCGCCTGATGGGCACCTTCGCCGAAGACTGCGCCCAGGCCGGCAACTTCAGCCGCGAAGCCCAGGACCAGTTCGCCATCGCTTCGCTGACCCGCGCCCAGGCGGCGATCAGCGACGGCCGTTTCCGCGCCGAGATCGTCCCGGTGGAAGTCACCGAGGGCAAGCAAACGCGCCTGGTCGAGGACGACGAACAGCCGCCGAAAGCGCGCCTGGACAAGATCCCGCAGCTCAAGCCGGCCTTCCGTGAAGGCGGCAGCGTGACCGCGGCCAACTCCAGCTCGATCTCCGATGGCGCGGCGGCGCTGGTGCTGATGCGCCGCTCCGAAGCCGACAAGCGAGGCCTCAAGCCGCTGGCCGTGATCCATGGCCATGCCGCGTTCGCCGATGCCCCGGCACTGTTCCCCACCGCACCGATCGGCGCCATCGACAAACTGATGAAGCGCACCGGCTGGAACCTGGCCGAGGTCGACCTGTTCGAAATCAACGAAGCCTTCGCCGTGGTCACCCTGGCCGCCATGAAGCAGCTCGACCTGCCCCATGACAAGGTCAATATTCACGGCGGCGCCTGTGCCCTGGGCCACCCGATCGGCGCCTCGGGCGCGCGGATCTTGGTGACCCTGCTGTCGGCCCTGCGCCAGAACAACCTGCGCCGCGGCGTGGCAGCCATCTGCATCGGCGGTGGCGAGGCCACGGCCATGGCCGTCGAATGCCTGTACTGAGGTGCAACCATGCTGGTAACTGACGAGCAACAACAAATCGCCGACGCCGTGCGTGACTTTGCCCAGGAGCGCCTCAAGCCGTTCGCCGAGCAATGGGACAAGGCCCATCGCTTCCCCAAGGAGGCCATCGAGGAGATGGCCGGCCTGGGCCTGTTCGGCATGCTGGTGCCGGAGCAGTACGGCGGCAGCGACACCGGCTACGTGGCCTACGCCATGGCCCTGGAGGAAATCGCCGCGGGCGATGGCGCCTGCTCGACCATCATGAGCGTGCACAACTCGGTGGGCTGCGTGCCGATTCTCAAGTTCGGCAGCGAGCAGCAGAAGCAGCAGTTTCTCGCGCCACTGGCCAGCGGCGCGATGCTCGGCGCCTTCGCCCTGACCGAGCCCCAGGCCGGCTCCGATGCCAGCAGCCTGAAGACCCGGGCACGCCTGGAGGGCGACCACTACGTACTCAATGGCAGCAAGCAGTTCATCACCTCCGGGCAGAACGCCGGGGTGGTGATCGTCTTCGCCGTGACCGACCCGGACGCCGGCAAGCGCGGTATCAGCGCCTTCATCGTGCCGACCGACAGCCCGGGCTACCAGGTGGCGCGGGTCGAGGACAAGCTCGGCCAGCACGCCTCCGACACCTGCCAGATCGTCTTCGACAATGTGCGGGTGCCCGTGGCCAACCGCCTGGGCGAAGAGGGGCAGGGCTACAAGATCGCCCTGGCCAACCTGGAAGGTGGGCGCATCGGCATCGCCTCGCAGGCGGTGGGCATGGCCCGCGCCGCCTTCGAGGTGGCGCGTGACTACGCCCACGAGCGCCAGAGCTTCGGCAAGCTCTTGATCGAACACCAGGCCGTGGCCTTCCGCCTGGCCGACATGGCGACCAGGATTGCCGTGGCCCGGCAGATGGTGCTGCACGCCGCCGCGCTGCGCGACGCCGGGCGCCCGGCGTTGGTCGAGGCCTCGATGGCCAAGCTTTTCGCCTCGGAAATGGCCGAAAAGGTCTGTTCGGATGCCTTGCAGACGCTCGGCGGATATGGCTATCTGAGCGACTTCCCGCTGGAGCGGATCTACCGCGACGTGCGTGTCTGCCAGATCTACGAAGGCACCAGCGACATTCAGCGCATGGTCATTGCGCGCAATCTTTGAAGGAGCAGTCTGCATGGCATTCGAAACCATCCTGTTGGACATCCACGGCAAGGTCGGCCTGATCACCCTCAACCGCCCGCAGGCGCTCAATGCGCTGAACGCGCAGATCGTCGGCGAGATCAACCAGGCCCTGGACCAGCTGGAAAAGGACCCGAACATCGGCTGCGTGGTGCTGACCGGCTCTGCCAAGGCATTTGCCGCCGGCGCCGACATCAAGGAAATGGCCGAGCTGCAATACCCGCAGATCTACGTCGATGACCTGTTCAGCGATGCCGACCGGGTCGCCAACCGGCGCAAGCCGATCATCGCCGCAGTGTCTGGCTTTGCCCTGGGCGGCGGCTGCGAGCTGGCGATGATGTGCGACTTCATCCTCGCTGCCGACAACGCCAAGTTCGGCCAGCCGGAGATCAACCTGGGCGTGCTGCCGGGCATGGGCGGCACCCAGCGGCTGACCCGCGCGGTCGGCAAGGCCAAGGCCATGGAACTGTGCCTGACCGGCCGCCTGATGGGCGCCGAGGAGGCCGAGCGTGCCGGCCTGGTGGCGCGCGTGGTGCCGCAGGCCGAGCTGCTCGAGGAAGCCTTGAAAGTGGCCGCGACCATTGCCAGCAAGTCGATCCCGATCAGCATGATGGTCAAGGAAAGCGTCAACCGTGCGTTCGAAGTCACCCTCAGCGAAGGGGTGCGCTTCGAACGCCGGGTGTTCCATGCCGCGTTCTCCACCGAAGACCAGAAAGAAGGCATGGCTGCCTTCATCGGCAAGCGCGAGGCGCAGTTCAAGGACCGCTGAGGCTCAGCTGTCGAAGAAGTACTGTTTTGCCGCAGCCAGGTCGATCGGGCTGCGGTAGACCTCGACCTCGCGGCCATTGGCGTCCTTGCTCGAACGCCCACTGGCATAGCGCTGCTCGGCGGTTTTCAGGTGGCCGGCGGTATAGGCGGCCTGCTCGACCTCCCGGCTGGCGTAGTGAAAGTGGGCGTACCAGCGTGGGCTGCCCTGGTGGATGATGGCGAATTCCTCCATATAGTCATCGCTGCGCCCGGCCACTTTTGCCAGCTGCCGCCTTGGGCCTGTGCGCTGGATCTCGACCTGCTGCTTGCCGAGCAGGAATCGCAACTCGGCCATCTTCGGCTTCTGCAGCAGCGCCACCCGTGTGCGCTGCTCGATGGCCTGCTTGGCCAGTGTCGCCGACAGGTCTTCGATGGCCTTGATGCTCAGGGCTGCGTCGGCTTCGCCACTGCCTTCGTCGGTCTGATTGTCACGGGTCAGGCGCGCTTCGATGGCCGAACGATGGCGGTCCAGGCCTGCCTGGTGGTGCAGCAGAATGTCCTGGATATCGGCTGGCAAGTAGGCGTTGGCCTTCTTGCTTTGCATCAGCGCCAGATCCTGGCGCGCGCTGGCCAGGCGCCGGGCACTTTCCCTTAGCAGCCCCTTGAGCTTGCCGGCTGGCAGGGCCGTGGGCAGGGTGCCTGCAGCCGGGGTGGCTACTGGCACCCACTGCTCGTGGTCGCGTTTGTAGCTGCAGGAGACCGAGTCCTGCTCGGCGCCCGGGACGTCGACGATATCGGCATCGTCAGCACGCGGTTGCCCCAGCAGCAAGCCGTCGTCGCGGGTTTCGATCAGCCCGGGCAGTTGCCTGCTCAATTGCGAAACCGTGCTGCGTGCAGGCAGGTCGGGGTATTCGGCCAGTTCACTGGCAACGGCCTTGCGCAGGTCATTGATGTCGTTGAGCAGCGGCTTGAGCGGCGCCGGCTCCGCCCCTGCTTCGAGCGCATCCTGCAAGGCTTGCAGGCGCGCCCGGGCGGTGGCCAGGTGTTGCGCGATGTTGGCCAGCAAGCGACGCCTGACCTCTTCGCTGTCGCTTGAGCGCTTGCTCAATTGCTGTTGCTGGCCGATGGCAAGCTCGATGCTGTCCCAGGCGCGGTCGATCCAGAATTCGACGTTTTCGCTGGCCTCCAGGGAAATGCGGTTGACGCAGGTTTCGATGCGTATGTAGCGCCAGAACAGCGGCGTCCAGTGGCTTTTCTGCTGTTCAACCCGCTGCAGCATGCTGCTGACATTGGGCAGGGACGGGCTGGCCAGCTTGCGCAACTGCTCATGCCCCTCGTTCAGGGCAATGGCGTTGTCGAACAGCTCGTCCACCACCGAGGCGAGAACGCCTAGGCGCTTTCGCAAAATGGCTTCGTCTTCAGGTGTGGCGTCGGCCTGGCGCTTGGCCATGTCGAGCAAGTGCGCACGCTCGGGCTTGTACAGGCGCAGCAACAGGTCACGCACGTTCAATTGGCAATCGAGGCGGTGGAACAGCGTGCCGGCGCGCAGGTTCTTGTAGTCGGGAAGGGGGGCCTGTGCATTCGCCTCATGCAGCCGCTCGATATGCTCGGCCACGAACGTTTCGAACGTCCGCAGCTTATCCAGGCAGCTGCGCAACACCCGCGCATCGTCCGAGCGCTGCCCCAGGGCGTGGACCTTGCGCACGGTGGGCAGTTGTTCGGTGATGCTTTTAGAGTCGTCCGCCACACGTTTGAGCAATTGTTCGGAGGTTTTCCGGCGTTCCTCCTGCAGCTTGGCGACCCGTTTCGACAGCGGCATGCCGCCGCGCAGGCGCAGCCTCAGGTCCAGTTGCCAGCGGTTGACCTCGTCGCGCCTGAGCCAGGGGCCGAGCGCCTGGTCGTCGCCCACGATGCGCAGGCGCTCGCTTTGTGGGTCGAGCTTGACCTTGAAGGTCTGGTCCTGCAGGCGAACCCATAGCTGGTCCTGATGCAGGTAAAGACCGCGCATGGGCCCGGATGGAATTGGCGTACCCAGTAGCGTGGGCGAAATGGCCACTTGCATGTTGGCGAGGGCCTTGGCCTGGTGGCTGTCGAGCTTGAGCGTGGGGTGCGTCCAGGCGAACTCGACCTGAGCCTCGTTCATGCCGGTGACCACCACGGGGGCTGGCAGCGCGGGTGCTGTCGGGGTGTGGGCCAGGGCAATGTCCAGTGGATTCTGTTCGTCGAGGCGGGCCATTGCGTGGCTGAAGATCAGCAGGGCGACATTCACCAGCAGCTCGATCCACGCTGCGCTGCGATCGCCCGGCGGGTCGCTGTCATCGACCAGCTGCGCCAGGGCTGTTTCCATCTGCACCAGCCAGGCGGCTTCGGCGATCGGCCCTTCGACGAACGGCAGCACGCTGTTGAGCAACAGCCACCCCAGCGTCTCCCAACGTTGCCAGCGGGTTTCGTCGCTGCTGGCCGACTGGGCCTTGAAGTTGCGCAAGGTTTCCTCGACGCAGGCCTGGTAGATGGCAGGGGCGGCTTCGGCAACCGGGGCTTCGCGCGCCAGCGTCACCGGCGCCGGGGTGAACAGCGGCACCGCCCAGTCGTCATCCAGCGGGTGGAACAGGTGCGGCTCCAGGAAGCCGCCATGGGCATAGATGCGCCGGTCCTCTTCAGGCAGGCGGTGCAAGATGTCGTCCTGCAGGTCGCCAGGCTCGCTGATGGCCACCAGTAACGCCAGGCGATCACTGAACTCCACGAGCGGTTCGCGGTGCAGCGGGCGGTATAACAGGCAGCAGGCCGTGGCCGAGTCATCGTTTTCGATCAGCCAGGCATTGTGCGGATGGTCGGGCTGCGCATCGAGGCTGCGCAGCAGGCCGAGCGGGCGCAGTACCCAGTGGCTCTGGTCGTCGACCATGGGGGAGAACACGTGCTGCACGGCGGTCAGCGCTTGCAGGGTTGGCTTGCCGTGTTGCAGGTGATGGGTCATCACCTGTGCAGGCAACTGCGTGCGTAGCTGCGCGGCCAGCCGCTGCTCACGGGCGCTGCGTTGTTGCGGGTTATCGAGCAGCAGTGCTTGCAGCCGTTTGGGGTAGTTGGCGCCGATGTCGGCTTCGGTGATGAGCCTTTGCAGCGCCGCAGTGTCGAGCCAGCCTGGAATGGCTTGGCCATCGGTGGTCTCCAGGGTCACCCGGCCGGGTTTGAGCAGGCCCAGGTTGGCGATCGCCAGCTGCGCCAGGCTGAAGGTGACCGCTACGCTGGCGCCATCGCTGATGATCTGGCCGCCAACCGGGATGGCGGTGGCGGTGGTCTGGTGGTTGATCACCTGCACCGTGGCCGGATCCAGGGGCGTGTCAGGGTGGTCGCGGCGGATCAGGCTGGCCAGGCGCTCGCAAGCGAAAGCCTGTGCGCTGGGTACGCCGTCCAGCCAACTCTTGCCTTCGGCTTCGGCACTGCTGCGGGCGACGTCGGTCAGCATGGTGCTGTACACGATCAGCGACCGAGGGTCGCCCTGGCGCACCCAGCCTGGCAACTGATCGAACAGTGCGGCGTGGGCGGCCTGGTCATTCACGCTGCACAGCTGTGTCAGGGAGGTCAAGCGGTCCAGCGCATCGGCGAGGCGTTCTGCGCTGTTCTGGTCATGAAATGCCGTAGCGGCCACTTCTATGCTTTCGAGCAACTCCTGCAGCAGGTTGAGCGCCAGGGCCTGGAACAGTTGGCGGTCTGGCGTGTTGATCTTCACCTGGGGCGGCGCACTGGCGAGGATGGCTGGCCAATACTGGCGGATGGCCTCCAACAGCCGTTCGCGGGAGGGGTAGGACAGCAAGCGGCCGGCCGGGGTGAACAGCAAGGTGAAGGGTGGGCGGCCGGGCGCTTCGGCCCGTTCGATCAGCAGGGCGCTGGCAAGGCTTGGGTCCAGTTGCCAGTCGGCGGAAAAATTCGACGCCAGGGTTTGCAGGGTTATGCCCTGGGCTGCACTGAGATCGAGCAGGTCTTCAAGTTCCGCTGGCCCCTTGGAGAGTGCCTGCAGCGTGGCGTGGGCGGCTGGCACCCGATCGAGGGCGATGACTTGATCCGTGGCGCTGCGCAGCAACCCCTGCAGGTAGCGAGCGAACCACAGCCAGGGCGTTTCGCCGCTGCTGTCGGCCTGGCCCCAGTAATCGACGATGGCTTCGCAATACTTGTCGAGCAGCAGCGGGCCGCTGTCGTTGAGCAGTGCTTCGAGCTGGGGGAGGTCTATGGGTACAGGGAGGTCCGGGTCGATGGTCTGCGCCTTGCACACCACATCCTCGCCCGGGGTCAGGTTGAGCGTGGCGCGCATGCAAAACCGTTCCACCAGCACTTCGTACAGTGGGCGCACGTAGGCCACGCCCGGCACCGGGCCGAAACTGGCCAGTTGCAGGCTGGCCGGGTCTTGCGAGTTGCCCAGCCGATAGGCCGGCCACAGTTCCAGCAGCAGCTGATTGGCAACGTCGAACAAGGCCGGGCGGTGGAGGAATTTTCGGGCGACCGCGCAAGGCAGTCTGGGGCTGCGTGACGGATTTTGGGATGTCGGCATGATGGCACTCTCGGCTGGTGGCAAGGCCGCCATTGGGCCGTTTGTGCAGCAAGGGCGGGGGCTACCGGGGTACTGCCCGGTATTCGTGCGGGCCCGGGCCATTGCTCCGATCAGGCGGGAAATGACGGGTGGCAGGGGGAAACCCGGTCATTTCGGTCATTTCCTTCTTTATTGGTGTTGCCCCTGGCGACGTGGCGCCTTAGACTGCCGCCCCCTGTAAAAGAGTGCCGGTTGGCGCTTGAAGAATTCCGTTGCCCAGGCCGAGGCCTGGGCGGCACCCGAATCGCCCAAATGCACATTTTTTCATAGAGAAATCGATGACCAAGGAACAGTTGCTGGCCATGTCGGCCGATGACTACATGAACGCTGATCAGCTGGCATTTTTCACTGCCTTGCTGCAGGCGATGAAAGTCGAAACCCATGAACGCATCGAGCTGAGCCGCGCCACCATCGAAGGCCTGGACACCCCGTCGGACCCTGCCGACGTGGCTTCGGTCGAAGAAGAGCGCAGCTGGCTGGTCAACGCCATTGACCGCGACCAGCGCCTGCTGCCGCAGCTCGAGATGGCCCTGGACCGTATCAGCGACGAGAGCTTTGGCTGGTGCGACGACAGCGGTGAGCCGATCGGCCTGAAGCGCCTGCTGATCAGCCCGACCACCAAGTACTGCATCGAAGCGCAGGAACGTCACGAGCAGCTCGACCGCCACCAGCGTCAGGTCTGACCGCGCGCGGTGTGCCAAGCCCCACGGAGCAGTCCGTGGGGCTTTTTGCGTTTCTTGCGCCTGGGGTTTATTGCTTGGCGTGTAACGCTGCTGTACCGCAATGCGCTGTTTATCCCCGCCTGGCGGGCGTATCATGACGACATCGTTAGGGTGCTAATTATGTTCCGGAGGGAATGATGAATAGCCGAGTCGATGTGGCCGTGATGATCGGTACGGGTGTACCGGCAACGCTACAGGCGTTGGGCAAGCGCATTTGCTGGGTGGTGCTGGTCAATGGCGAGCGCCGTGGTACGGCATTTGCCACCCGCGCAGAGGCGCTTGAGTGTCAGGCAGCCTGGTTGCAGCAATTGCACAAGGGCCACGCTGCTTGAGCCTCGATGAATAAATGCCTTTTAGCGCTCGACGGATTTCGGTGTTTTCGTGCATATTTAATCCCCGCTAATGCGCTCATGGATGCCGCGCCCGATCTGCCGGGGGTTTGCCGTATCCATCGCTTCTTTCTGGCGGATTTATTGTCAGGCATTACGCTTCCTTGTTCAGGGAATAGGTCGAACGGCTGTACAAAGCCCATGTCTGACATGCGTGTGTAAGGATTCCTGCGTGCTGTATCGCCAGCAGGCACAGACGTTTCGCGCTTCTGTTTATTACTCTTTTTCGCCTATCGAATTGCAATGGCCGCACTTCACCGAGCCCGAGTGAGGGCGGATGTCACCGGTTTGAGGATTACTTCATTGGCAGTCAGTACACTGGATACCCACGCCTTGTTTGCACTTGGCGACTTGCGCGGTAAGTTGGCCAAGCTGTTTCAAGGCCGTTTCATATATGTCACCGAACAAAACCCCGAAGGCCTGTACATGGCCGAAATCGATACCGATAGCGCATTGGTTGTCGATGACAAGCAGCGCCTGGAGTTGAAGGTAGGGGATCATTTCCGTGCAGCCGTATTGCCCAGCCGCGAAGGCGGCAAGTTGGAAATGCGCTTTCGCGAGATCAAGCTCAATGTCTACGGCGTAGGCGACTATGCTTTTGTTTCGGTGCCTGAAGGTGAGGGCATCGTCTTCCGTGAAGGCCAGGGCGTGATGCTGGTGTTCGCGGCCCAGCAGCAAGTGCAGGAAGGCTTGGGCAAGCTGCTCAAGGCGGTTACCGGCAAGGTCGCGAAATGGCGCAAGGGCGAACTGACCACTTTCAAGGCCAGTGAATGAGCGAGCCAGGCGAGGAAACCGGCAGCCGTGCCGCGTTTCATCGGCAGTACCAGGCGCAGGCGACAGCCCAGGCCGAAGCCCTGCTGGCTCGGCGTGAAGCGCTGCAAGGCGCCTGGTTGAGCTGGGTGGCCGCACAGTTGTACCAGCTTACCCCGCCGCCCTATGCGGCAATGGTGCGACGGGAGCTGCAGCGCCTCACCCAGCAGTGAGGCGAGCGTCACTCAGTTACCGCGATGGCCGCCGCTGCTGGTTTCATCGGGTACCGGCTCCTTGGCCATGCGCTTGCGAAACAGCGCTGCACGCGCCAGCAGCAGCGTGGTCACCGGCACGGTGATCGACAGCAGGATAGGTATCAGCCAGGCGTGCAGCACCGGGCTTTGCTTGAGCCACGAAAAATACAGGATCGACGCCAGCGCAACGCACCAGGCGCCGATGGTCGAGGCCAGCGCCGGCGGGTGCATGCGCTGGAAGTAGTCCTTCAGGCGCACCAGCCCGATCGCACCGACCAGAGCGAACAGGCTGCCTATCAACAGCAGTGCCGCCGTCAGCAGTTCCAGCCAGAACGGCAGTTCAAGGGCCTGGTTCATTCGATCACCTCGCCGCGCAGCAGGAACTTGGCCAGGGCGAACGAGCCGACGAAGCCGAACAGTGCAATGAGCAGGGCGCCTTCGAAGTAGGTGTCACTGGCATAGCGAATGCCCAGCACCAGCATCATCAGCATGCCCAGGATGTACAGGTAGTCCAGTGCCAGCACCCGGTCCTGGGCGGACGGGCCGCGAAACACCCGGATCAGCGCCAGGCCCATGGCCAGGGCGAAGATGAACAGGCTGGCGAGGACTGCGTTGGCGAGCAGGCCTGTCATTCGAAAATCTCCATCAGCGGGCGTTCGTAAGTGTGTTTGAAGTGCTCGATGAAGGCCGCTTCGTCTTCCAGGTCGAACACGTGCAATAGCAGGACGCTGCGGTCCAGGGCCAGCTCGGACCAGACGGTGCCGGGCACCACGGTGGTGATCATCGACAGCGCGGCCAGGCCGTGGGCATCGTGCAGGTCGAGCGGGATGTGCACGAACGCCGAGCGCGGCGCTTGCTTGCCGGCCCGCAGTACGCCACGGGCGACCAGCAGGTTGGACACGATCACATCGATGCCGACGCGGGCGATCAGCTTGGCAATCACCAGTGGCCGGCGCACATGGGCGCGTTGTGGCCGCAATGGCGCCATCAGCAACGGAGCAAGTACCGCCAATGCGGCGGCCAGCAGCACGTTGCCAGGGCTGACCGACAAGTTCATCAGCAACCACAAGCCGAACAGCGCGACGGACAGCAGCGGAGCAGGGAACAATCGGCTCATGGCTGCACCTGTTCGTCGAGGGTGGTCGGGCCCGGGATGGGGCGTGCAGCCATCACCGCTTCGATATAGCGCTCCGGCGTCTGCAGGCTGGCGGCGGTGTCCTGGGTGTAGCGCAGCAACGGCTCGGCCCTGAAGCTGAGGATGATGCACAGGCCCAGCAGGATCACGATCGGCAGGCATTCATAACGGCGCAAAACCGGCGATGGCCGCTCTTCAGGCTTCCAGAAGCGCTGGATGCCCACGCGGCCGAAGGCAATCAGCGAGGCCATGCCCGACAGCACCAGCAAAGCCACCAGGCCCCAGCCCGCGGCAGGCAGCGGTTGTTCGGCGGCAACACCCAGCCCCAGCGGGTTGAACAATGCGCTGATCAGGTTCAGTTTGCCGACGAAGCCCGACAGCGGTGGCATGCCGATGATCAGCAGGGCGCAGGCAATGAAGCTCAGGCCCAGGAAGGCCATCGTCCAGGGGATGATCTGCCCGATCACGGCCTTTTGCTCGTCGTCCAGGTTGATGCCCTTGGGCGGGTGCAAGGATTCGAGCGGCGACGGCATGGCGTCCTCTTCGTCATCCAGCGGCGCTTCGTTGGCCGAGCGCGAGCGCTCGACCAGCTCGGCGAGCAAAAACAGCGCGCACAGTGCCAGGGTCGAGTTCACCAGGTAGAACAGCGCCGCGCCGGTCAGGGCGGGCTGGGCAAAGCCGATGGCACCGAGCAGGGTGCCGGCGGAGACCAGGATGCTCAGGGCGGCCATGCGCTCCAGGCGCTGGGCGGCGAGTATCGACAGCGCCGCAACGGCCAGGGTGGCGAGGCCGCCATACACCAGCCATTGCCCGCCGAAATGCGCGGAGGCACCTGCCTGCCCGGAGAACAGCAGGGTCCACAAGCGCAGCACGGCATACAGGCCGACCTTGGTCATGATCGCGAACAGTGCGGCAACCGGTGCGCTGGCCGAGGCATAGGCTGGCACCAGCCAGAAGTTCAGTGGCCAGATCCCGGCCTTGACCAGAAACGCCATGGCCAGCACCGCGGCGCCGGCATGCAGCAGGCCGCGGTCGGCTTCCGGCACCAGCGGGATCTTCAGCGCCAGGTCAGCCATGTTGAGCGTGCCGGTCACGCCGTAGAGCATGGCGGCGCCGATCAGGAACAAGGAGGAGGCGAACAGGTTGATGGCGATGTAGTGCAGGCCTGCTCGCACCCGTGCCCGGCCCGAACCATGCAGCAACAAGCCATACGAGGCTGCCAGCAGCACCTCGAAGAACACGAACAGGTTGAACAGGTCGGCAGTGAGGAACGCCCCGTACAGGCCCATCAGCTGAATCTGGAACAAGGCATGGAAGCTGGCGCCCGCGCTATCCCAGCGGGCGCGGGCAAACAGTAATGCGCTGAGGCCGATGACCCCGGTCAGGGTCAGTAGCAGCGCCGAAAGGTGGTCGAGCACCAGTACGATGCCGAACGGTGCCGGCCAGTTGCCTGGCAGGTAGACGCCTATCGACTCTGCCTGCCCCTGGGTGCGCACCCACAGCAGCAAGCTGACGGCGATGGCCAGGCCGGTGAAGGTCGACAGCAGGTTGAGGCGCCCCTTGAGCTGGCGATGCTTCTCGCCCAGCAGCAACATCAGCGCTGCGGTCAGCAGCGGCAACAGGATGGGCGCGACGATCAGTTGACTCATCCCTGTCATTCGTCACGCTCCCGGCCGTCCACATGGTCGGTGCCGGTCAGGCCGCGCGATGCCAGCAATACCACCAGGAACAACGCGGTCATGGCGAAGCTGATCACGATCGCGGTCAGCACCAGGGCCTGGGGCAGTGGGTCGGTGTAGTGCAGCAGGTCCTGGGTCACGCCCTCCTTGATGATCGGCTCCTTGCCGATGAACAGGCTGCCCATGCTGAAGATGAACAGGTTGACCCCATACGACAGCAGGCACAGGCCCATGATCACCTGGTAGGTGCGGGGGCGCAGGATCAACCACACCCCGGAGGCGGCCAGTACACCGATGGCGACTGCTATGACTTCTTCCATCAGGCGGCTCCTGCTTGGCTGG
>NZ_DJTF01000037.1:0-14003 GCF_002438125.1 Pseudomonas sp. UBA6315 | reverse complement strand
GAAAGCAATCTGCTCAAGCTCGTGCTGATGGCCAGTCAGGTCGACCGCTTTGCCGGTATCGAACATGACCACCAGCAGCTGCGCGCTGAAAAAGATCAAGAAAAACATCCGACTCGGGGTGAAGGTCCGCAGATTCATGCCGATAAGCGTGAAGACGTCGTGTCCGGTCAGGACGATGTCGATGATCTGCTGTCCAGCCTGGGTTTTTAAGGAGCACGTTTAATGAGCTTCGGCGCCGATGAAGAAATCCTTCAGGATTTCCTGGTAGAAGCCGGCGAAATTCTTGAGCAACTGTCCGAGCAACTGGTCGAGCTGGAAAGCCGGCCCGACGATGCCGACCTGCTCAATGCCATTTTTCGCGGTTTCCACACTGTAAAAGGGGGCGCCGGCTTCCTTCAGCTCAACGAGCTGGTGGAGTGCTGCCATATCGCCGAGAACGTCTTCGACATCCTGCGCAAAGGTGAGCGCCGGGTCGATGCGGAATTGATGGATGTGGTGCTCGAGGCACTGGACACGGTCAACAGCATGTTCGGCCAGGTGCGCGAGCGCAGCGAAGTGACGGCGGCCACCCCCGAGCTGCTGGCAGCCCTGGCGCGCCTGGCCGAGCCTGCCGCTGCCGGCCAGCCTGCGCCTGCCCCGGCGCCGGTGGTCGAGGCGCCCGCCGCCGAGGCAGACATCACCGACACCGAATTCGAACAGCTGCTCGACTCGCTCGATGCGGTCAAGGCCCAGGCCGAAGCGGCGGCCGAGCAACTGCAGGGTGAAACCCTCAGTGGCGCCACCGACGAAATCACCGACGCCGAGTTCGAGTCGTTGCTCGACCAGCTGCACGGCAAGGGCCAGTTCTCGGCCGAAGTCGTCGCCGCCGAGCCGCCGGCCGTTGCCGCCAGTGCACCGGTCAGCGACGAAATCACCGACGAAGAATTCGAGTCGCTGCTCGACCAGTTGCACGGCAAGGGCACCTTCCAGGCCGACGCGTTGCCGGCTGCCGCGCCGGTGGCCAGCAGCGCACCTGCCGCCAGTGGCGACGAGATCAGCGAGCACGAGTTCGAAGCGCTGCTCGACCAGCTGCATGGCAAGGGCAAGTTCTCCGGCGACAGCGTGACTGCCGAGGCCCCTGCCGCGGTTGCCGCGCCCGTTGCGGCCAAGGCCCAAAGCCTGCCCGTGGCCAAGCCAGCCCCGGCCCCGGCCGCCAAGCCCGCAGCGCCAGCGCGCGCACCGGCCCCTGCCGCCGAGAAGCACGCGGTCAGCGAAGCGGAAACCACCGTGCGCGTCGACACGGCGCGCCTGGACGAGATCATGAACATGGTCGGCGAACTGGTGCTGGTGCGTAACCGCCTGGTGCGCCTGGGCCTGAACAGCGGCGACGAGGCCATGTCCAAGGCCGTGTCGAACCTCGACGTGGTCACCGCCGACCTGCAGACCGCGGTGATGAAGACCCGCATGCAGCCGATCAAGAAAGTCTTCGGCCGCTTCCCGCGCCTGGTCCGCGACCTGGCCCGCCAGCTCAAGAAAGAAATCAACCTGGAGCTGGTCGGCGAAGAGACCGACCTGGACAAGAACCTGGTCGAGGCCCTGGCCGACCCGTTAGTGCACTTGGTGCGCAACGCCGTCGACCATGGCGTGGAAATGCCCGACGAGCGTGAAGCCGCCGGCAAGGCCCGCACCGGCCGCGTAGTGCTGTCGGCCGAACAGGAAGGCGACCACATCCTGCTGTCGATCTCCGACGACGGCAAGGGCATGGACCCCAACGTGCTGCGCGCCAAGGCCGTGGAAAAGGGCCTGATGGACAAGGACGCCGCCGAGCGCCTGAGCGAGTCGGACTGCTACAACCTGATCTTCGCCCCGGGCTTCTCGACCAAGACCGAAATCTCCGACGTGTCCGGCCGTGGTGTCGGCATGGACGTGGTGAAGACCAAGATTTCCCAGCTCAACGGCTCGATCAACATCTTCTCGGCCAAGGGCCAGGGTTCGAAGATCGTCATCAAGGTGCCGCTGACCCTGGCGATCATGCCGACCCTGATGGTGATGCTGGGCAACCAGGCGTTCGCCTTCCCGCTGGTCAACGTCAACGAGATCTTCCACCTCGACCTGTCGCGCACCAACGTGGTCGACGGCCAGGAAGTGGTGATCGTGCGCGACAAGGCGCTGCCGCTGTTCTACCTCAAGCGCTGGCTGGTCCAGGGCCAGGTGCACGAAGAGCAGCACGAGGGCCATGTGGTGATCCTCTCGGTCGGCACCCAGCGCATCGGCTTTGTCGTCGATCAACTGGTCGGCCAGGAAGAAGTGGTAATCAAGCCACTGGGCAAGATGCTGCAGGGCACCCCGGGCATGTCGGGGGCCACCATCACAGGTGATGGCCGCATCGCGCTGATCCTCGACGTGCCGAGCATGCTCAAGCGTTACGCGGCACGGCGTATCTGATTTTCGGCGGCGCACCCTGGCGGGTTGCGCCGCCTAATGGAGTGTTTATGGCAGTCAAGGTCCTGGTGGTGGATGATTCGGGTTTCTTCCGCCGCCGCGTCTCGGAAATCCTCTCGGCGGACCCGACGATCCAGGTCGTAGGTACCGCGACCAACGGCAAGGAAGCGATCGACCAGGCGCTGTCGCTCAAGCCCGATGTCATCACCATGGACTATGAAATGCCCATGATGGATGGCATCACCGCCGTGCGGCACATCATGCAGCGCTGCCCGACGCCGGTATTGATGTTCTCCTCGCTGACCCACGAAGGCGCCCGGGTCACCCTCGATGCGCTGGATGCCGGTGCGGTCGACTACCTGCCGAAGAACTTCGAAGACATCTCGCGCAACCCGGACAAGGTCAAGCAGATGCTGTGCGAGAAGGTGCATACCCTCTCGCGCAGCAACCGCCGTTTCGGCGGTTATGCCAGCCAGCCAGCGGCCAGCGCCCCGGCGCCGGCAGCGCCGGCGGCTGCCCATGCCCCGGCCAGCAGCCTGGCCAGCCCGGCCCCGGCCCGCGCCGCCGCACCTGCGCGCCCTGCAGCGGCCCCGGCGGCGCATTCGCCGGCGCCCAAGCGCAAGCCCTACAAGCTGGTGGCCATCGGCACCTCCACCGGCGGCCCGGTAGCCCTGCAGCGGGTGTTGACCCAGCTGCCGGCGAACTTCCCGGCGCCGATCGTGCTGATCCAGCACATGCCGGCGGCCTTCACCAAGGCCTTTGCCGAGCGCCTCGACAAGCTGTGCAGGATCAACGTCAAGGAAGCCGAGGACGGCGATGTGCTGCGCCCGGGCCTGGCGCTGCTGGCCCCCGGCGGCAAGCAGATGATGATCGACGGCCGTGGCACGGTGAAGATCCTGCCCGGTGACGAGCGCCTCAACTACAAGCCCTGCGTGGACATCACCTTCGGCTCGGCGGCCAAGTCGTATGGCGACAAGGTGCTCTCGGTGGTGCTCACCGGCATGGGCGCCGATGGCCGCGAAGGCGCGCGCCTGCTCAAGCAGGGCGGCAGCACGGTGTGGGCCCAGGATGAGGCAAGCTGCGTGATTTATGGCATGCCCATGGCCATCGTCAAGGCCAACCTGGCCGACGCGGTGTACAGCCTGGACGAGATCGGCAAGCACCTGGTAGAGGCCTGCGTCTGATGGATGTGCTAAGCCTGATTGGCCTGATCCTGGCGTTCGTCGCCATCGTCGGCGGCAACTTCCTCGAAGGCGGCCATGTCGGTGCGCTGCTCAATGGCCCGGCGGCGCTGATCGTGCTCGGCGGCACCCTGGCGGCGGCCTTGCTGCAGTCGCCGCTGTCGTCGTTCAAGCGTGCGCTGCAGATTCTGCGCTGGATCATCTTCCCGCCGCGGGTGGACCTGGCCGGTGGCATCGACCGGGTGGTCAACTGGAGCCTGACGGCGCGCAAGGAAGGCCTGCTGGGCCTGGAAGGCGTGGCCGATGCCGAGCCCGACCCGTATGCGCGCAAGGGCCTGCAGCTGCTGGTCGACGGCGCCGAGCCGGAGTCGATCCGCAGCATCCTCGAGGTCGATTTCCTGACCCAGGAAGGCCGCGACATCCAGGCTGCCAAGGTGTTCGAGAGCATGGGCGGCTATGCGCCGACCATCGGCATCATCGGTGCGGTAATGGGCCTGATCCACGTGATGGGCAACCTGGCCGACCCTTCGCAACTGGGCAACGGCATTGCCGTGGCCTTCGTCGCGACCATCTACGGCGTGGCCAGTGCCAACCTGATCCTGCTGCCGATCGCCAACAAGCTCAAGGCCATCGTGCTGCGCCAGTCGCGCTACCGCGAGATGCTCCTCGAAGGCTTGCTGTCGATCGCCGAAGGCGAGAACCCGCGCTCGATCGAGCTGAAGCTGCAAGGCTTCATGGAGTAGCCCATGCGTCGCCGTCGTCACACCGAGGAACACGAAAACCACGAGCGTTGGCTGGTGTCCTATGCCGACTTCATCACCTTGCTGTTCGCGTTCTTCGTGGTCATGTACTCGATTTCCTCGATCAACGAGGGCAAGTACAAGGTCATCTCGCAGGCGTTGCTGGGGGTGTTCAACGACCCCGAGCGGAGCATGAAGCCGATCCCCATCGGCGATGAGCAGCCGCTGAGCGTCAAGCCGGCCGAGCCGCTGATCAAGGACAGCGAGCAGACCGACGCGGGCCTTGCGCAAACCAACGTCGACCCGCTCAAGACCATCAGCGACGACGTGCGCGATGCCTTCGGCGACCTGATCAAGTCCGACCAGATGACCGTGCGTGGCAACGAGCTGTGGGTGGAGATCGAGCTCAATTCCTCGCTGCTGTTCGGCAGCGGCGATGCCATGCCCAGCGACAAGGCGTTCGCCATCATCGAAAAGGTCGCCAACATCCTCAAGCCGTTCGCCAACCCGGTGCATGTCGAAGGCTTCACCGACAACCTGCCGATCCGCACCGCGCAGTACCCGACCAACTGGGAGCTGTCGTCGGCGCGGGCGGCGAGCATCGTGCGCCTGCTGGCGATGAACGGGGTGAACCCTGGGCGCATGGCCTCGGTGGGCTATGGCGAGTATCAGCCGGTGGCCAGCAACGACAGCGCCGAAGGCCGTGCGCGCAACCGCCGGGTGGTGCTGGTGATTTCCCGCAACCTGGAGGTGCGCCGCAGCCTGACCGGTACCGGCAGCGCCAACGCCACCCCGGACGCCGCGCTGCGCCGGGCTGGCACACAAAGTGCACCGGCAACGCCAGCAAGCAAGGCGGGGCAGTAACTCGTCAATTCTCTGTCACCACGTTTTCCGTAGGAGCCGGCTTGCCGGCGATGAAGGCAACGCGGTGTGTGGCACCGGCGCCGCCGGTGTTCGCCGGCAAGCCGGCTCCCACAGGGTTTCAGCGGCATCCATGAGTCAAGAGTTGTCCTATGAGAGTCTGGGCAGTAGCCAATCAAAAAGGTGGAGTCGGCAAGACCACCACCACCATCGCCCTGGCCGGCTTGCTGGCCGAGGCGGGCAAGCGCGTGGTCGTCGTCGACCTCGACCCGCATGGCTCGATGACCAGTTACTTCGGGCACAACCCCGATGCCCTGGAGCACAGCTGCTACGACCTGTTCCTGCACAAGGGCCAGGTGCCCGATGGCCTGCCGGGGCAACTGCTGCTGCCCACCAGCGACGCGCGCATTTCGCTGCTGCCGTCGAGCACCGCGCTGGCGGTGCTGGAGCGCCAGTCGCCGGGGCAGAGTGGCCTGGGCCTGGTGATCGCCAAGAGTCTGGCGCAGCTGTGGCAGGACTTCGACTTCGCCCTGATCGACAGCCCGCCCTTGCTCGGCGTGCTGATGGTCAATGCCCTGGCCGCCAGCCAGCAGCTGGTGATCCCGGTGCAAACCGAATTCCTAGCGGTCAAGGGCCTGGAGCGCATGATCGGCACCCTGGCCATGGTCAACCGCTCGCGCAAGCAGGCGTTGCCCTACCAGATCGTGCCGACCTTGTTCGACCGCCGCACCCAAGCCTCCCTCGGCACCCTGAAAGTGCTGCGCGATACCTATGAACAGCAGGTGTGGCAGGGCTATATCCCGGTCGATACGCGCCTGCGCGATGCCAGCCGCAATGGCCTCACGCCGTCGCAGTTCGACGGCAAGAGCCGTGGCGTGATTGCCTACCGGGCGCTGCTCAAGCACCTGCTCACCTACAAAAGTGCCGTGCAGGTGGCGTCATGACCCTTAAAAGCGCCAGCCGGCCACAAATGGCCTTGCAGTCCTACCTCGATGGCCTGCTGCAGGAGGCCACCGAGGCCGAAGACCTGCTCGACCTGCCCGCGGCCAGCGACGAGTTCGCCGACGCCGTGCGCGAGGAGCAGGCCCGTGATGCGCGCCAGCCAGCGCCCATCGCAAGCCTCGCGGCCAAGCCGTTTGCCGAGCCGCAGCTCAAGGTGTTGCCGACCGTGCTGGCCGTCGAGGAACCGGTGGTGCTGGTGGTCGAGGCCCAGGTGGTGGCCGAGGCCAGCGTCCCGGTGCTGACCGAGGTGCAGGCGCCAGAACCTGTGGCGCCGTTGGTCGAGGTGCACCTGCCGGCGCCCGATTCGCCGCCGCCCCGCGCCACGGTCGATGGCCGCCCGGCCTGGGCCGCCGAGCCCTTCGAGTGCCTGCTGTTCGACGTCGCCGGGCTGACCCTGGCGGTGCCGCTGGTGTGCCTGGGCTCGATCTACAGCCTGCAAGGGCAGGAGCTGACGCCCTTGTTCGGCCAGCCGGACTGGTTCCTCGGCATCCTCACCTGCCAGGCGGGCAACCTCAAGGTGCTGGATACCGCGCGCTGGGTGATGCCCGACCGTTACCGCGACGACTTCCGCCAGGGCCTGAACTACGTGATTTCGGTGCAGGGCTACGAATGGGGGCTGGCCGTGCACCAGGTCAGCCGCTCGCTGCGCCTGGACCCGTCGGAAATCAAATGGCGCAGCCAGCGCGGCCAGCGCCCGTGGCTGGCCGGCACGGTCATCGAACACATGTGTGCACTGCTCGACGTTGCCGAACTGGCCGAGTTGATCGCCAGCGGCGCGGTCAAGCAGATGCATGGCAAACACCAATAACTGCGAACACACCGCCATCGGCGGATTTTGAGGGCTAGGGGAATGAAAAAGTCGTCTGCACAAGGTTCCGAAGATCCAATCCTGCAGTGGGTAACCTTCCGTCTGGACAACGAGTCCTACGGCATCAACGTCATGCAGGTGCAGGAAGTGCTGCGCTACACCGAGATCGCCCCGGTACCGGGCGCGCCGAGCTATGTGCTGGGCATCATCAACCTGCGCGGCAACGTGGTGACGGTGATCGACACCCGCCAGCGCTTCGGCCTGATGCCTTCGGACGTGACCGACAACACCCGCATCGTCATCATCGAGGCCGACAAGCAAGTGGTCGGCATCCTGGTCGACAGCGTGGCCGAGGTGGTCTACCTGCGCCAGTCGGAGATCGAGACGGCGCCGAACGTGGGCAACGAAGAGTCGGCCAAGTTCATCCAGGGCGTGTGCAACAAGAACGGCGAGCTGCTGATTCTGGTCGAGCTGGACAAGATGATGACCGAGGAAGAGTGGTCCGAGCTGGAGAACATCTGAGTTGATTTTCGAGGTTGCTGTCATCTTCCTGGGGCTGCTGTGGGCGCTGAGCCTGTGGTACTTCCTCAACTACAGCAAGCGCCAGCGCGAGCTGGCCGCCCAGCAGGCGGTGGGCGATGCGCTGCGTGACCAGCGCATCAAGGACCTGGCCAAGCGCCTGGACGACTACCAGAACGGCACCGTGCGCATGGGTGATGCGATCCATGAGCTGCGGGCGACCATGGCGACCCTGCCAGACCGCCTGGAGCGCCTGGAGCAGCGCGACCCGAGCAACGTCACCTTCTCCCAGGCCGCCAAGCTGGTGGGGATGGGCGCCAGCGTGGCGGAGCTGACCGAGAGCTGTGGGCTGACCCAGGCCGAAGCGGAGCTGATGAGCAAGCTGCACCGCTCCGACTAGCCGCGCAAGGCGACCTGCAGGTCGCCTTTTTTCAGGTGTGCTCCCACGAGTGGGTGGCGCCGACCTTGGCAATGCGGTTCAGCGGCGTTCGTGAGCGCAGTGCCTGAGCAACGGCGCGGGTGTCGATGACCTCGGCCAGATTGACTTTGGGGATGCCGACCAGGTTCAGCAGTTGGCGTAGCTGGTACATGTCCGGCAAGTGCTCATCGATCACGTCGGTGAGCAGCCTCGGGCCGGTCAGGTAGCTCAGGCGCCGGGTGTAGCGGTTGAAGGCGGCCGGGTCCTGTTCGAAGTCGGGTTTGCTCAGGTAGAAGTCCTGGTTGGCCTGGTAGCGCTTGTGCATCAGCTCGGAAATGGCATCGAGCGTCGGGTTGCCCGGGTGGCTGCCAATCATGCTGTTGTTGAAGTCGCAGCGCATGTCCAACTGCTCGTTGCCCATGGGTGGGTGCAATACCAGCCCCTTGGGCGACGCTGCCAGCTCGACGTCGTCCATCGACTCGCCGCTTGTCAGCAGCACATCATCCATGTCCATGTAGAAACCGCCCTCCTGGTGCAGCAATCGGTAGCGCAGCACGTCGCAGGCCGAGGCGTAGTTGCGCGCCACGCCCCCATTGCCTTCCAGGGCAGCCTGATATTGCGCGTGGTACTTGCTGGCCTTGAAGCTGGCGAAGAACGGCTGCTCTTCGAGGGGCAGCACGTCAAGGCCCGGCACTTGCGCCGTGACTGCGGCGAGGTTGTCGGCAAAAGCTGCCGGGGTGCTGTTGGAGAGCAACAGGCGCAGCTCGAAGCCGGAGCCGGCCAGGCGCTGCGCATTGGCCTCGAGGTTGGCCAGCAGCTGCGGGCCGATGGGCTGATCACCCAGCCAGATGCAGGTAATTTTGCGTGGTACCGGGGCCAGCCCCTCGCTGGTCAGCGTGGCAGGGTCGAACGGCAAGCGGATATCCACCCCCATCGCCCGCAAGCTGCTCATGCGCATGCTGTCGGAGACCGGGCGGCCGCCCGGGGGGAGCGCTACCAGGTCCCGGCGACCTTGTTGGGCAATGTAGTGGGTCGGCTCGACCTCGTTCATGTCGGATTCCAGCACAAAGGCATCACTCGCCATGTCGTAGACCACATCTGTGTTGTAGCCGGAAATGCTGGCCTGCAGTTCGTCGGCGCCGCCGGTGAAGCGTGGCACGCGAATCACCGCGCTGGCGATGGCGGGGTCGCCTTGTGGCAGTGGCTCCACCGTATCGCTGAGCTGGAAGAAATCCGCTACATCGGTGTCCGGCAGTTTCGGCGGAAACAGCGGGCTGAGCGGATAGCCCCATTGCTCGTTGACCCACTGGGGCAGCAGGAAATTCTGCCCCTTGGTGCGGAACACCGCGTCAACTTCCGCCGCCGCCGACGCCGCCAGGGGGAGGGCATTGAACGCGCCGAACTCGGCAACAGTGACGCCTTGGGCGCGGGCTTCCTGGCTTTTGCCGTTGATGGCCTGATCCAGCCCCAGGCCGAACAGGGCCACGCCACCGAGGGCGAATACCGGCGTCAGTTCAGGCACCACCAGCGCCAGCGGCGCCAGCAGGTTCATGGCGCTGAGCAGGTAGCCACGCCACCTGGCTTCGCTGACCTCGCTGTTGCGGGTGATGAGGAAGTCGGCGTCCTGGTAGCTGCGTGCCCGCTGGCGCTCGCTCAGGGCCAGGAACAGATCGCCCGTGAGGGTAGGGCTGTACTTGCCAGGCCGGTAATTGACGTATTCGCGCGGCGGCCAGCGCCCATCGGTGGTGAAACCCGAGCGATCCGGCGGCAGGTGGTGCACCTGCGGATAGGCGCCCAGGCCTTCCAGCGCGCTGTCCAGGCCGGTGAAGTCCAGGCCATCGGGCAGGTGGGCCAAGGCGAAATGCTGGCGCAGCTGCTGGCGTTTCTCGGCGCTCTGGCACTGTTTCCCCACCCAATCCTGCAGGGCCTCGTGGCTGGCGAACTCATGCAGCGGCGCGCTGTTGCCTGGCACATACAGCAGCGTCAACGGGGTGCCTTGGCTGCGGATGCACAGCAGGTCGGTGGCGGCATAGCCATAGATGTTCAACGCCCGGGTGCGTATCACGTCGGTTTGCGCCATCAACCCGGCGGCCTGCCAGGCCAGCCTGCGCCCGCCCTCGCTCAGGCTGCCCTGCGCCACCTGCTGGTTGCAGGCAGCGATGAAGTTGATCTTCGCTGCCAGCCGGTGCTCTTGCAGGTGCTGGCCCCAGTAGTCGTCGAGGCTGGCCTGGTAGCGCGTGTGGAAGTCCATGTTCCAGATGAACGCCTGCAGCGCTTCGGCTTGCACCGGTATGTGGGTGCTTGCGTCGAAACGCTCAGGGTCGGTTCTGCGGAACAGGCCGTTGAATACCGAAAACGCCGCGCCCTCGTGCAGCAAGCCTGGCGCCGGCAGGGTCGGCACGATGGTCAGCGGGCCATTGGGGAAGGTGCCTGCCCAGGGCTCGCCGATCAGTGCGCCGATCAGGTTGTTGTCGGACTCGCCCTGCCAGTTCGACAGCACCGCCTGGGTCAGCGACTGGCGGGCGACGATCATGGCCTTGTGGCCGCGGTAGTGCAGGGTCACCACGTCGGTTTGGTCGGGGTCGATGTCCAACCCTTGTTGCCGGTACCAGTCGCCAATGGCGGTGGCCGCCTGGCGGTCCGGGCGGGGAAAGCGCTGCAGGTGGTTGCGGACGAATTGCGTGCCTCTGGCGTTGACAGCGGGTGTAGGCATGGCTTGAGCCTCGGGTTGATGAAGGAGGCGCAAGGGTGGGTGGGGCTGCAGGGCCCCGGGCGGTAGATAAGGCTGAGTTACCGGGGCCGCGGGCCTGGCAGCAGGTGGGGCGCAGCCGGAGTGATGTCCCGTTCACCGGCCGGTTCATCGTCGAAGCCCACCGGCACCTTGCCGCGCAACTGCCAGGCGAAGGCGATGATCTCGGCGATGGTCAGGTACAGCGCCTCGGGAATCTGCTCGCCGAGCTCCAGGCGCGCCAGCAGGCGCACCAGCTCGGCGTTTTCGTAGATCGGCACTTCGTGCTCGCGGGCCAGGGCCAGGATGGCCTCGGCCAGTTCGTCGTCGCCCTTGGCGCTGAGGGTCGGGGCCTGCTGGCCGTCGTAGCTCAGGGCGATGGCCTGGCGGGGTTGGCGCTTGCTCATGCGGTTTCATCCACCCAGCGTTGTTCCACGCGGGTACGGGGGCCTTGGGGCGGGATGCCGGGGTGGCACTCCAGGTCGCCGACCTCCACGCCACGGGCCAGCAGGCGCTCGCGCAGCACACCGAGCTGGCTGTCGATCAGCCGCGCGGTCTGCTCGCGTTCGGCCCACAGCTGGCCGGACAAACGCCCTTGGGTGAGTTGCGCCTGGACCTGCAAGGGGCCAAGCGGGGGCAGGTCGAAGGCCAGGTCGATGCGCCACAGGGCCTGCAGCGGGTCCGGCTGCTCGCGCTGGCGATCGGCCTGTTGCTCGGGGGTTTCCTCGCGCTGCAGCTTGGCCTGCAAGGGGATGAACTCCTGGCCATGGCGCACCGGGATTTCGGTTTGCCAGGTCGTTTGCAGGTTGCCGTTCTCCAGCGTGCCGCTTTGTTGCAGGCTGCTCAGGGCATGACTCTGCAACCGCGAAATGGCAGCGGCGGCCAGGCGCAGCAGTTGCTGCAGGTCGCCTTCCCCTTCCATGGCTTGCAGCAGCCGCGAGGGCAGGGGGAAGGCACCAGGGGGCTGGCGCGGGCTGACCCGCTCGAGCATGCCCAGGGCGCTGCGGGCCATGGCGGGCATCACCTGGGCCAAGGTCGAAGGGTTGCCAGAGGCGAGCGGGCCGTCCGTTGGTATTTGCGCCACCAGGCGCAGCAATTGCGCCTTCAGGTCCACGCCCGTGGCCAGCCCGCCAAGCAGCTTGGCTTCGAGAAACACGCCGCTGTTGCCCAAGGCCTGGGGCAGGCCCTTGGCATCGCCCAGCTGGCGTGCGTCCGGCAGGCTGGCCAGCAGGCGCTCGGCACTGGTGCGCAGTTCGCCATCAGCGCTGTCGGCCAGTTGCTGCAGGGCGCCGAGCAACCCCGGCAGGGAGGCCTGGCGCGCCTGTTGAGTGGCGAGTTGCTGGTCGATGTTCAATTGATCCTGGCGCCCGCTCAAGGGCACGAAACGCAGCGACTGGTCGCCCTGCACCAGGGCGCTGAGCAGGCTGCCGACCGCCAGCGGGCGCGGGCTGTCGATGCTCAGGGTGGCGCCGGCCTGGGCGCTGTTGAGCAGGCTGACCAGCGAGCGGAAGGTGGCCTGTGCGCCTGGGTTTTGCAGCAGTTGGCTGGTCAGCACCTTGCCCTGCAGCAGCGTACCGACCGGTACCTTGCTGGTGTCGAGCTGGGTCAGGGTGCTGACAGCGCTGGCATTGGCCTGTTGCACCATCAGCGCCAGGCGATCGCCCTGCGGCTGGCTGACCGTGACCTGGCTGCCCGGTGCCAGCGGTTGGCTGGCATTGGCCTGCACCTGGGCCTGGGTGCCGTTGGCCAGCAGCAGGCGCAGCACCAGCTGGAACTCGCTGCCGCTCTGCTTGAGGGTCAAGACCTCGGCCTGCGCGGTTTCGCCAGGCTTGAGCAAGCCGGGTTGCGCCTGGGTCAGGTTGAGCAGCTCGCCGGTCATCGCCGCTTTGATCGCCTGGGGGCTGACCGCGGTTTGTGCGCCGAGACTATTGATTTCAGTCATGATTGTATACAACCTGTCGAACCCGCCCTCTTGGCAGCGAAGCCGCGCATGTAATAATGCCGGCCGCCCGCCACTGCCACTGTAACGGCAGCGAGGGGGGCGACTTGAGACACTGCATAAGGCGAAACCGTGACCTTTCACCTCCAAGCCGTGGGCCTGGCCTGCGAGCGCGACTGGCGCCTGCTGTTCGAACAGCTGGATTTCGAGCTGCGGCCAGGCGACATGCTGCAGATCAGCGGCCCCAACGGCAGCGGCAAGACCAGCCTGCTGCGCTTGCTGGCCGGGCTGATGCAACCCACTGCCGGGCAGATCCTGCTGGGCGGCCAGCCCCTGGCCGAACAGCGCCATGCCTTGGCCAGCATCCTGCTGTGGATCGGTCACGCCGCCGGCATCAAGGACCTGCTCAGCGCCGAGGAAAACCTCACCTGGCTGTGCGCCCTGCACCAGCCGGCCAGCCGCGATGCCATCTGGGCCGCGCTGAGCGCCGTTGGCCTGCGCGGCTTCGAGGACGTGCCGTGCCATACCTTGTCGGCCGGCCAGCAGCGCCGCGTGGCGCTGGCCCGCCTGCACCTGGACAGCCCGCCGCTGTGGATTCTCGACGAACCCTTCACCGCCCTCGACAAGCAAGGCGTCGCCCAGCTTGAAGCGCACCTGGCGGCGCACTGCGAGCAGGGCGGGACCGTGGTGCTGACCACCCACCACACGTTGGCGCACAAACCGTCCGGTTACCGCGAACTGAACCTGGGGCAATGGGCAGCATGAGCGTATTTCTTCTGTTGTTGCGCCGCGAGGCGCGCCTGCTGTTCCGCCGCCCGGCCGAGCTGGCCAACCCGCTGGTATTCTTCGCCATCGTCGTGGCGCTGTTTCCGCTGGCGGTAGGCCCGGAGAGCCAATTGTTGCAAACCTTGTCTCCCGGGCTGGTCTGGGTCGCGGCTTTGCTGGCGGTGCTGCTGTCGCTCGACGGCCTGTTCCGCAGCGATTTCGAGGACGGTTCGCTGGAGCAGTGGGTGCTGTCGCCACACCCGCTGGCCCTGCTGGTGCTGGCCAAGGTGCTGGCGCACTGGATCTTTTCCGGCCTGGCACTGGTATTGTTGGCGCCATTGCTGGCATTGATGCTGGGTTTGCCGAGCCATTGCCTGCCGGTGCTGCTCGGCTCGCTGCTGCTGGGCACCCCGGTGCTGAGCCTGCTGGGCGCGGTGGGCGCGGCGCTGACGGTCGGCCTCAAGCGCGGTGGTTTGCTGCTGGCGTTGCTGATTCTGCCGTTGTATATCCCTGTATTGATCCTGGGCAGTGGTGCGTTGCAGGCGGCGTTGCAGAATATGCCCGCCACCGGCCACCTGCTGTGGCTGGCAAGCCTGACGGCCCTGGCGGTTACCCTGGCAC
>NZ_DJTF01000036.1:0-3932 GCF_002438125.1 Pseudomonas sp. UBA6315 | reverse complement strand
TTCAGCCTGGCAGGATCGATTACTGGAACACTTTATCGACGTGGCCGAGCACCCAGAGGGCTCTGACCTCCTCTACTACCCGGCAAACGAACTGGACGGCTACGCTGTGGCAGTGATCGCACGCATCATCGCCTGGCGAAAATCAAAGGGACTTCCCCTGTTCAAGGACGTGCAATGAACAAGTCTGTATGGGTATTGATGCTGCTTCTATCCGGTTGTGCCGACGGCAGGATCCTCATTCTGCCTAATCTGCAGGACCAGAAGTTCGCCTGCGACATGGATCCTTACAAACAAGGTTGCGAACGCCATAGTGACTATGACCGGCACTACAAGTCGCTCGAGGACAAAAAGGGCTAGCTAGCATATGCCGTTAATTCAGCGGTACCCGCGCATACCACTGCGATTGCTCGGAGGTGCTTCATGAGCGGTATAGTGGAAAACCCGGATAACACTATCTCCGAGCAAGTGCTGAAGACACTGAACAACTACCCGGAACTACTGTGCCAAATACCTCCCGGTACAGTGCTGTACCGCGTTCAGCCCTCCCGTTACGATGCCAACCCCGTCCACTATCGCGCCGACTCCGACACCCGCTACGCCGATCCCGCCAAACAGATCGGCGTCTATTACCTCGGTCTCACCGAGGAAGTTGCCGTGGCCGAGTCCTTCCAGCCTGGCCAGGGTGTTGATGACCAGTCAGTTAGTCTCTGGCGACTAGAGCAAACCTCACTGCATCGACTCAAGGCGGCGCGTGTATTGAACGTGGTTGACGTGGCCGCATTGGCGAATAGAGCCACCCACCATAAAGTGCGCGATATCGTGCAGGCCAAGGGACAGGGGCGAGAGGGATATGCACTCACCCAAAAAATCAGCCAAGCGTGCATGAATGTCGGTGAGGTCGATGGCCTGCTCTATCAGTCAGCGGTTTACACCGTGACCGGGTCCATGGACGGGTGCAACCTCGTGCTGTTCGAGGGCCGTAGGCGCCAAGTCGAGGCGGTCAGCCACCAACTGTGTATGGAAGTACTGTTACCGAATGGGGAGACGGCTGTGGAATTCCTGGAGAGTCTGGGTTTAGTGCTGGAGTAAGCACAAAAAACGGACCTCTCACGAGGCCCCCCTTCACTGTCCGGCCATCAACGCATTCCGGTAGTCACGCTTGATAATTTCCAGAGCGGTTGGATCATCCAGTACTTCAAACCGGGGCACTTCGTTGCTCGGCTCGCCTGGGTCGGAGTAATCCATTCTGCCGACCAGATGCTGAACGAGCATGTTCATTGCTTGCGTATCAGCAGGATCTACATCAAGCGATGTTATCAATGCCTCAATGATTGGCCTTGGCTTGTTTTCGACAAACTGAAACGACGGGTAGAACTTTCTGCGATTGCCGGTATTGGTGTAGGCCAGTAGCTTCCCCGCCTTGGCCTTCTGACTCAGTGCTTGTTTGGTAATGCCCAGGATTTCGCACGCTGCTTTAGCGTCAAGCAGCTCACAGCGACTGTCTACCCGTTCAAAGGCGCGCGCCTTCATCCTGGCCACCGCCTCCTGGTTGCGCGTTGCAATACTACGCTTCGCCTCAACCTCAACCTTGGCTAGCGCAGCAAAAGCCTTCTCGTCTGCAAGCGCCACGGCTTTCAGCACTACCGCCGCCGACGCTCGAGCAAGATGCTCCTCGAAACGCTCCCGCAATGCAGCCTTGGCGGCCTCGATGCTTGCGAGCGCGGGATGAATCGCATCGTGGGTGACCACACTCATGAAACCTCCCCAGAACCTGAATTGCTCATGTGCCCTTAGGCTAGGGCGCCGAGAAAAATCTGTCAACTTGTCAATTTGTCAATACAAAGCAATCATTGAAACCCACAAACAAAAAACCCCGCCGAAGCGGGGTTCTTCACAAACACCAGTACTTAGATAGCGCCACGCTGACGCAGCACATCCAGCACCAGCTTCACGCCTTCTTCAACACTGACGCTCTGGGTATCGATCACCAGGTCGGCATCCAGCGGCACATCGAACGGGAAGCTCTCACCCGGGATGTTGTCGCCGCCAGCAGCGTACAGGCCCTGCGGGTCACGCTCGCGGCAGGCCAGCGGCGAGGCCTGGACGTAAACGGTCACCAGGCGGTCCTTGCCGATCAGTGCCTTGGCCTGTTCGCGGCCTTCGGCATCCGGGGCGACGAACGCAGCCAGGGTCAGCAGGCCAGCTTCGTTGAACTGGCGCGCCACGTGGGCGGCGCGGCGCCAGTTCTCGGTGCGACCGGCGCGGTCCTGGGGCAAGCCCTTGTTCAGGTCGTGGCGCAGGTTCTGGCCATCGAGCACGTAGACCGCACGGCCCATGTCGAACAGCTTGCGTTCCACGGCATAGGCCAGGGTGCTCTTGCCCGCGCCGGACAGGCCGCTGAACAGCACGGTGGCCGGTTGCTGGCCGAAGCGCAGGGCGCGCTCTTCGGTGGACACGTGCGCCTGCTTGCCATGCTGGCCGGTGCTGCCGTGCGGCAATACAGGCTGGGCGATGATCATGCCGGCGCCCACGGTGCCGTTGGTCAGGCGGTCGATGACGATGAAGGCACCGGTGGTGCGGTTGCTGTCGTAACCGTCCAGGGCGATCGGGGCGTCCAGGGCGACCTTGACGCGGCCGATCTCGTTCAGTTGCAGCGCGCTGGCAGCGCCCTGCTCCAGGGTGTTCACATCGACCTTGTGGGTGATGCTGGCAATCGAGCCTGGCACGTAGCTGGTGGCGCGCTTGATGTCGTATTTCTTGCCCGGCAGCATCGGCTCTTCGGCCATCCACACCAGCATGGCGTCGAACTGGTCGGTCACCGGCGGCACGTTGTCGGCATGCACCAGCAGGTCGCCACGGGAGATGTCGATCTCGTCTTCCATGGTCAGGGTCACGGCCTGGCCAGGGCCGGCATTCTCCAGTTCACCTTCGTAGGTGACGATGGACTTGACCCGGCTGCTCTTGCCCGACGGCAGCACCACGATGTCGTCGCCCTTGTGCACCACGCCGCTGGCGATGGTACCGGCGAAGCCGCGGAAGTTCAGGTTCGGGCGGTTGACGTACTGCACCGGGAAGCGCAGGTCGGTGACGTTGCGGTCGGCCGACACTTCGACGGTTTCGAGGATTTCCATCAGTGCAGGGCCGGTGTACCACGGCGAACGCTCGCTGCGGTTGACCACGTTGTCGCCCTTGAGCGCCGACATCGGCACGAAGTGCAGGCTCGACGGCTGCAGGTTGATGGCTTCGGCAAACTTCAGGTAGTCGGCCTTGATCGACTCGAACACCTGCTCGTCGAAGCCCTTGAGGTCCATCTTGTTGACCGCGACGACGATGTGCTTGATGCCCAGCAGCGAGGCGATGTAGCTGTGCCGGCGGGTCTGGGTCTGCACGCCGTAGCGGGCATCGACCAGGATGATCGCCAAATCGCAGGTCGAGGCGCCGGTGGCCATGTTGCGGGTGTACTGCTCGTGGCCCGGGGTGTCGGCGATGATGAACTTGCGCTTGGCGGTGGAGAAGTAGCGGTACGCGACATCGATGGTGATGCCCTGCTCACGCTCGGCCTGCAGGCCATCGACCAGCAGCGCCAGGTCGACTTCCTCGCCGGTGGTGCCAGACTTCTTCGAATCGCGGGTGATGGCCTCGAGGTGGTCCTCGTAGATCATCTTCGAATCGTGCAGCAGGCGCCCGATCAGGGTGCTCTTGCCGTCATCCACGTTGCCGCAGGTGAGGAAACGCAGCAGTTCTTTGCGCTCGTGCTGAGCCAGATAAGCGAGGATGTCTTCGCTGATCAAATCGGATTGGTGCGACATGGAGTAACCCTGAAAATTAGAAGTAGCCCTGACGTTTCTTGTCTTCCATGGAACCGGCGCCATCGTGGTCGATGACTCGGCCCTGGCGCTCGGAAGTGCGCGTCAGGAGCATTTCCTGAATGA
>NZ_DJTF01000116.1:0-14449 GCF_002438125.1 Pseudomonas sp. UBA6315 | reverse complement strand
CAGCCGCCGCTGTACAAGGTCAAGAAAGGCAAGCAGGAGCAGTACATCAAGGACGACGAGGCCATGGAAGAGTACATGACCCAGTCGGCCCTCGAAGATGCCAGCCTGCACCTGGACGAATCGGCGCCAGCTGTTTCCGGCGTTCAGCTGGAAGCGCTGGTCAACGAATTCCGCAGCGTGATGAAGACCCTCAAGCGTCTGTCGCGTCTGTACCCGGAAGAGCTGACCGAGCACTTCATCTACCTGCCTGAAGTCACCCTCGAGCAGTTGGGCGACCATGCTGTGATGCAGGCCTGGCTGGACAGCTTCCAGCAGCGCCTGAACAACAGCCAGAAGTCGGGCCTGGCGTACAAGGCCAGCCTGCGCGAAGACAAGGAACGCAATGTCTGGCTGCCGGAAGTGGAAATCACCTCCCACGGCCTGGCCAGCTACATCACCTTCAACCGCGACTTCTTCGGCAGCAACGACTACCGCACCGTGGTCAACATCGGCGCCAAGCTGTCCAGCCTCCTGGGCGAAGGTGCCTATGTTCAGCGTGGTGAGCGCCGCAAGGCGATCGTCGAGTTCAAGGAAGGCCTGGACTGGCTGATGAACGAGACCACCAAGCGCCACACCATCCAGCGCTATAAAGGGCTGGGTGAGATGAACCCGGACCAGCTGTGGGAAACCACCATGGACCCAACCGTGCGCCGCATGCTGAAGGTCACCATCGAAGATGCGATCGCTGCCGACCAGATCTTCAACACCCTGATGGGTGATGCGGTCGAGCCGCGCCGTGAGTTCATTGAAAGCAATGCCCTGTCGGTATCGAACCTGGACTTCTGATCAGGTGTAGAAACCGCACAAAAGAAAGCCCGCGTAAGCGGGCTTTTTTTTTGGCTGCTCGATCTTGCAAGGGCTAGGACAACCCCAACGCCTTCAGGCGCCGATACAAGGTGCGCTCGCTCATCCCTAGGTGGAGCGCCAACTCACTGCGCGGCCCCTGGAACTGCTCCAGCGCCTGCGCCAGCTCACCCAGGCCATTGCGCCCTCGCCCGCCGCCAGGGCCGCGAACCTGCTCCGGGCCTATATCTTCCGGCAGGTGTTCAGGCCGGATCAGCCCGTCGTCGGCAAACAGGCGAGCCCGTTCCAGGATGTTGCGCAGCTCGCGGATATTGCCCGGGAAAGGATGCAGCTCAAGGTGCTGTTGCGCTTCGCGGCTCAGCTTCGGCGCCGGGTTGCCTGGCATGCGCTGCAGCAGGCTTTCGGCAAGCAGCGGCAGGTCTTCCACACGTTCGCGCAGCGCGGGCAAGCGGATGGGGAAACCGCTGATGCGGTAGTACAGGTCTTCCCGGAACGTGCCCTCTGCCACCATCTGCTTCAATGGCTTGTGCGTCGCCGACACCAGGCGGAAATCCGAATGCACGGTACGCAGGCTGCCAACCGGGCGGAAGCTACCGGACTCGATCAGGCGCAGCAATTTGACCTGCATGGCCAACGGCACTTCGCCGATTTCATCGAGAAACAGCGTGCCGCCGTGGGCCGCTTCGGCCAGGCCGATCTTGCGCTGGTTGGCACCGGTGAAGGCGCCTTTCTCGTAGCCGAACAATTCGCTCTCGAACAGCGACTCGGTCAGGCCGGTGCAGTCGACCACCACCAAGGGGCCATTGGCCCGAGGGCTGCCCATGTGGATGGCGCGGGCGAACAGCTCCTTGCCGGTGCCCGATTCGCCCTGCAGCAGCACCGGGATTTGCGCAGGTGCCGCACGCTGCAGGCTGGCCAAGGCATGCTTGAAGGCCGGCGCGCGCCCGACCAGCCCTTGCTGCTGAGGTTGCGCCGAGGCCAGGGTGACGGTGGTCAGGCGCTCGACGAAGGCCACCACCCTGCCCTGTTCATCGAGGATCGGGCGCAATTCCACATCCACGTGTTCCGGCCCGCGCGGGGTGTGATGAATGTGCAGGACCCGCTCCGGCACTTTGCTGTCCCACGCTTTGCGCATCGGGCAATGCTCACCGGCCTGGTCGCACGGCACCGCGTAGTGATGGGAGACGCGGTGGCACTTCTCGCCCAGTGGCGCTTGCTGGTCACGGCCGAACAACCGGCGATAGGCCGCGTTGGCCGCGAGGATGTTGTAGTCGGTATCCAGCACGATCGTAGGCAGTGCATCGTGTTCGAGGTAGGAAACCAGGGCTAGGATGATGGAACGGGATTCAGGCATGACGGCACCGATGGATGACCGATGCAGGGTAACAAGGACTGCCAAACACTGCCATTGGCTGTCAGTCGACTGCCAATGGCGCTGCCATACTGGCCAACCCTGCGTCAGCAGCGCCCGGTTGCATTGGCCATTGCAGCCCGGGCGGCCTGGCATGCATCTTGATAAACCTCCTGGCACTGCCTGCGCCTGCCAAGGTGCGGTGGATAAATTGGAGAACGTGATGATCATTGGCAACAACCTTCACGTGGAAGCCTTCTTCGACAAGGCGACCTCGACCATCAGCTACCTGGTCATGGACGGCGAGACGCGCAAATGCGCGCTGATCGACAGCGTCCTCGACTACGACCCCAAATCCGGGCGCACCTGCACCGATTCGGCCGACCTGCTGATTGCCCGGGTAAAGGCGCTGGGTGCCGAGGTGCAATGGGTGCTGGAAACCCACGTGCATGCCGACCACCTTTCTGCGGCGGCCTATCTCAAGGAACATCTGGGCGGGCATACCGCCATTGGTGCGCACATCACCCAGGTGCAGAAAGTCTTCGGCTCGCTGTTCAACGCCGAACCTGGCTTTGCCCGCGATGGCAGCCAGTTCGATGTGCTGCTCGAAGACGAGGAAGGGTTTCGCATCGGCAACCTGCATGCCCGCGCCCTGCACACCCCTGGGCATACCCCCGCCTGCATGAGCTATGTGGTCACCGATGCCGGGGAGAAGGCGGTGTTCGTTGGCGACACCCTGTTCATGCCCGACTACGGCACGGCGCGCTGCGACTTCCCCGGTGCCGACGCCCGCACCCTGTATCGCTCCATCCGCCGCTTGCTGGCATTCCCCGACCAGACCCAGCTGTTCATGTGCCACGACTACCTGCCAGGTGGCCGTCAGATGCGCTACGTGACCACCGTGGCCGAGCAGCGCGCCAGCAACATCCACATCCACCACGGCATCGACGAGGACAGCTTCGTCGCCATGCGCGAAGCCCGCGACAAGACCCTCGACATGCCGGTGCTGATCCTGCCTTCGGTGCAGGTGAACATGCGCAGCGGCCATTTCCCCGAGCCCGAGGAAAACGGCGTGAGCTACCTGAAGATCCCGCTGAACAAGCTCTGACTGCCCTGCTCCATCATTAGAAATCCAGGAAATTCCGTCATGCCTGCCTTGTTGTCCTCCCCTCATGCCGACCACCACAAAGTGGTCATCGTCGGTGCCGGCGCCGCCGGTATCGCCACCGCCTCAAGCCTGATCAGCCGCGACCCGTCGCTGGACATCGCGCTCATCGACCCCGCCGACGTGCACTACTACCAGCCCGGCTGGACCATGGTCGGTGCGGGCGTGTTCAAGGCGCCAAGCACCGCCCGCACCATGGCCTCGGCCATCCCCCGTGGTGTGCACTGGGTGAAGGCTCGCGTTCAGGGCTTCGACCCGTCGGCCCAGCTGGTGATGCTCGAAGACGGCCGCGCCATCAGTTACGAACAGCTGGTGGTCTGCCCTGGCCTCAAGCTCGACTGGGAGGCCATTGCCGGGCTCAGCGAAACCCTTGGCCGCAATGGCGTGACCTCGAACTACCGTTACGACCTGGCGCCCTACACCTGGCAGCTGGTGCAAAACCTCAAGCAGGGCCGCGCGCTGTTCACCCAGCCGCCCATGCCGATCAAGTGCGCGGGCGCGCCGCAAAAGGCGTTGTACCTGTCGTGCGACCACTGGCTGCGCCACGGCCATCTGGGTAACGTCAAGGCCAGCTTCTTCAATGCCGGCGCCGTGCTGTTCGGCGTGCCCGACTATGTACCGGCGCTGATGGCCTACATCGACAAGTACGGGGTCGACCTCAACTACAGCCACCGCCTGGTGGCGGTGGATGGCCCCAACAAGCGCGCGACCTTCGCCCGCACCCTCGCCGACGGCAGCAGCGAAACCCGCATCGAAGCCTTCGACATGCTGCACGTGGTACCGCCGCAGGTCGCCCCGGATTTCATCCGCCAGAGCCCGTTGGCCGATGCCGCCGGCTGGGTCGACGTCGACCCGCAGACCTTGCGCCATCGCCAGTTCCCCAATGTTCATGCCCTGGGCGACGTGGCCAACACCAGCAACGCCAAGACCGCCGCCGCTGCCCGCAAGCAGGCACCGGTGGTGGCCAACAATGTGCTGGTGGCGCTCGGCAGGCTGCCGACCCTGGCCCAGTACGATGGCTACGGCTCCTGCCCGCTGACCGTCGAGCGCGGCAAGATCGTGCTGGCCGAGTTCACCTATGGCGGCAAGGTCGCGCCCAGCTTCCCGCGCTGGCTGCTCGACGGCCGCAAGCCTACCCGCCTGGCCTGGCTGCTCAAGGCGCGGGTGCTGCCACCGCTGTATTGGCAGGGCATGCTCAAGGGGCGTGAGTGGTTGGCTCGGCCGCAGCCGCTGGTCGAGGCACGCCAGTGATCGAACACGAACTGTTGGGCGCCGCGCTCGGCGCCATCATCGGTGCGGTGCTGGCGCTGACTGGCGCCGGCGGTGGCATCCTGGCGGTGCCGCTGCTGGTGTTCGGCCTGGGCTTGTCGATGGTTGAAGCGGCGCCGATCGGGTTGCTGGCGGTGGGGATGGCGGCGGCCGTGGGCGCAGTGCTGGGGTTGCGGCAGGGCCTGGTGCGTTATCGCGCTGCCCTGTTCATCGCCGTGATCGGCATCGCGGCAGCGCCGTTCGGCTTGATGCTCGCCCACCGCTTGCCCAACACGCCCCTGGCCCTGGTGTTCGCCGCAGTGCTGGTATATGCCTGCTTGCGCATCTGGCGCAAGGCAGCCAAGGAGCTGCGCGGCGAAGCGTCGGAAGCTCACCGCTACATCGAACCCTGCGTGCTCAACCCGCTGCAAGGCCGCTTGCGCTGGACTTTGCCGTGCGCACGGGCCCTGGCTTTCACCGGGGCGCTGTCCGGGCTGCTGTCCGGTTTGCTCGGCGTGGGGGGCGGGTTCGTGATCATTCCGGCGTTGAACCGCTACACCAACTTGCGCATGAAAAGCATCGTTTCCACCTCGCTGGCGGTGATCGCCCTGGTGTCCACGGGCAGTGTGGTCAGCGCCAGCTTGGCAGGCGTGATGCACTGGCGCGTGGGTGCACCGTTCGCCGTCGGCGCGGTGCTCGGCTTGCTGGCGGCCCGGCCGCTGGCCGCCAAGCTCGCCGGGCCACGCCTGCAGCAGATGTTTGCCGTGGCCGGCTGGTCGGCGGCGTTGCTGTTGGCCGGCAAGGCGCTATTCGGCTAACAGCTCGCCTTGTTGCGCCGCGCACAGCGCCAGCAGGTAGTCCCACACCACCCGCAGGCGCACCGACTTGTGCAGCTCGCGGCGGGTGCAGATCCAGTAGCTGCGCTGGATGGTCTCGCTGGGCAGCACGCGCACCAGCGTGGGGTCGTGGCGGGCCATGTAGTTGGGCAGCACGGCAATGCCCAGCCCTGCGCGGGCGGCGGTCTGCTGGGCAATCACGCTGGTGCTGCGAAAGGCGACGTTGGGTGAACGGCAGAAGCTGTTGAGAAACAGCAGCTCCTGGCTGAACAACAGGTCATCGACGTAGCCGATCCAGCTGTGCTGGGCCAAATCCTCGCGGTGGCGCAGTGGCGGGGCGCGGTCCAGGTAGGCTTGGCTGGCATACAGCGCCAGGCGGTAGTCGGTGAGCTTGCGGGTGATCAACAGGTCGGCGCTGGGCCGTTCCAGGTGAATGCTGATTTCCGCTTCGCGGTTGAGGATGCTGACGAAGCGCGGCACGGCCACCAGTTCCACCTCAAGGCCCGGGTAGCGCTCGAACAGCTCGCCCATGCGCGGTGTGAAGAACATGATGCCGATGCCTTCGGTGACGCCCAGGCGGATCTTGCCCAGCGGGGTGATGGCCTGGGTGATTTCTTCCTGTGCCAGCAGGGCGACGTTTTCCATGGCTTCGGCGTGCTTGAGCAGTGCCTGGCCGGACGAGGTCAGCTCGTAGCCCTGGGCATGCTGCACGAACAGCGGCGTGCCGAGGCTTTTCTCGATGCTTTCGATATGCCGGGCAACGGTGCTGTGGGTGGTGTTGAGGCGTTTGGCGGCAGTGAGTAGGCGGCCGCTGCGCTGCAACTCGAGGAAAAACCGCAGATCATTCCAGTCGAACATGCTTGTCCCTTTGTGCTGTTCGTTCCGGCCCTATCGCCGGCAAGCCGGCTCCCACAGGTAAGGCACAGGCTTTGAGCCATGTGGTGAACCTGTGGGAGCCGGCTTGCCGGCGATAGGGCCGGTACAGGCTTACCGCTGTGCTAAAACGCACAACGGCTGCGCGAAATCTCGTGTTTCCTCTGCGAAATTAATCAATAAGATGTAGGACGACAAGAACAATAATCAGGCGCGAGGTTGCACATGCCGTCAGCCGATTCTGTCTTCGATTACGTGGTCGTAGGTGCCGGACCCGCCGGCTGCCTGTTGGCCAATCGTTTGTCCGCCGACCCCACCTGCCGGGTATTGCTGCTCGAAGCGGGCGGCCGCGACAACTATCCCTGGATTCACATCCCCGTCGGTTACCTCTACTGCATCGGCAACCCACGCACCGACTGGTGCTTCAAGACCGAGGCACAACCCGGCCTGGGCGGTCGCAGCTTGGGTTACCCGCGGGGCAAGGTGCTGGGCGGCTGTTCCTCGATCAACGGCATGATCTACATGCGCGGCCAGGCCGCCGACTACGACCATTGGGCCGAGCAAGGCAACGATGGCTGGGCCTGGAAAGACGTGCTGCCATTGTTCAAGGCCAGCGAAAGCCACTTTGCCGGCAGCAGCGAGCACCATGGCGGCGACGGTGAATGGCGGGTCGAGCGCCAGCGCTACAGCTGGCCGATCCTCGATGCCTTCCGCGATGCCGCCGAGCAGGCCGGCATCGGCAAGGTCGACGACTTCAACACCGGTGACAACCAGGGCTGTGGATACTTTCAGGTCAACCAGCGCAGCGGCGTGCGCTGGAATGCCTCCAAGGCGTTCCTGCGGCCGATAAAAGGCCGCGCCAACCTCACCGTGCTCACGGACGTGCAGGTCGACCAGGTACTGCTGAACAACACCCGTGCGCGGGCAGTGAAAGCCCGCTGGCAAGGCGCCTGGCATGAGTTTGCCGCGCGCCGCGAGATCATTCTGTGCGCTGGTGCCGTGGGTTCGCCTGGCATCCTCCAGCGTTCGGGCATCGGCCCGAGCAAGCTGCTGCAGAGCCTGGGGATCGCCGTGCGCCATGACATGCCCGGGGTAGGCGGCAACCTGCAGGACCACCTGCAGCTGCGCCTGATCTACCAGATCCGCAACACCCGCACCCTCAACCAGATGGCCAACAGCCTGTGGGGCAAGATGGGCATGGGCCTGCGCTACCTGTACGACCGCAGCGGCCCGTTGGCCATGGCGCCAAGCCAGCTCGGCGCGTTCGTGCGCTCGAGCCCCGAGCAGGCCACGCCCAACCTGCAGTACCACGTGCAACCGCTTTCGCTGGAGCGCTTCGGCGAGCCGCTGCATCAGTTCCCGGCCTTTACCGCGTCGGTGTGCAATTTGCGACCGGCAAGCCGCGGGCGCATCGACATCGCCAGCGCAGATATGCACAGCGCCCCGCTGATCGACCCCAACTACCTGAGCGACCCCCAGGACCTGCGCGTCGCCGCCGATGCCATTCGCATCACCCGGCGCATCGTCCAGGCCCCTGCCCTGGCCGCCTTCGCCCCCGAGGAATACCTGCCGGGCCCGGCGCTGCAGAGCGAAGAACAACTGTTCGAAGCCGCCGGCAAGATCGGCACCACCATCTTCCACCCGGTGGGCACCTGCCGCATGGGCAACGGCGCGCTGGACGTTGTGGATAACCAGCTGCGCGTTCACGGCATACCCGGCTTGCGCGTGGCGGATGCTTCGATCATGCCGCAGATCACCTCCGGCAACACCTGTTCCCCCACCCTGATGATCGCCGAGAAGGCGGCGCAACTGATCCTCAAAGGAGCGGCTACCCAGACCTACCTAAACGAAGACGCGATACCGACGCCCTGACCCGGGTGCGTGCAGTACCGGCGGCTGTGGTCAGAGGCTGCCGACAGTGGAACAAAAAGAATAATCACTGTGGCCTGTGGGCCGAGGACAGCAACGATGTCGGATTACATCCAAGAGCAGGGGGCGACGGCGAGCAGCCCCAGCCGCCGTGAAGAACGCAAGATCATTTTCGCGTCATCCCTCGGGACGGTTTTCGAGTGGTATGACTTTTTTCTCTATGGCGCGTTGGCAGCAGTCATCAGCAAGCAGTTCTTCGCTGGCGTGAATGACACCACCGCCTTCATCTTCGCCCTGATGGCCTTTGCCGCCGGCTTCCTGGTGCGGCCTTTCGGCGCCCTGGTGTTCGGCCGCCTGGGCGACATGATCGGGCGCAAGTACACCTTCCTGGTGACCATCGTGCTGATGGGCCTGTCCACCTTCGCGGTCGGCCTGCTGCCTACCTACGCCAGCATCGGCATCGCTGCGCCGATCATCCTGGTGGTGCTGCGCATGCTCCAGGGCCTGGCCCTGGGCGGCGAATACGGTGGTGCCGCCACCTACGTTGCCGAGCACGCGCCAGCGGGCAAGCGCGGTTTCCACACCGGGTTCATCCAGTCCACGGCCACCCTCGGCCTGCTGTTGTCGTTGCTGGTGGTGCTGGGCAGCCGCTACATCAGTGGCGACCAGTTCGAAACCTGGGGCTGGCGCTTGCCGTTCCTGCTGTCGATCGTGCTGCTGGCGATTTCCACCTGGATCCGCATGAGCATGCACGAGTCGCCGGCCTTCGTGAAAATGAAAGCCCAGGGCAAGGTCAGCAAGTCGCCGATCCGTGAGTCGTTCACCTCCTGGCCGAACCTCAAGGTGGTGCTCACTGCGCTGTTCAGCATCAACGCCGGGCAGGCCGTGACCTTCTACACCGCGCAGTTCTACGTGCTGTTCTTCATGACCCAGATGCTCAAGATGGACCCGGCCCAGGCCAACACCCTGCTGATCATCAGCGTGGTGATCGGCGCGCCGTTCTTCGTGTTCTTCGGCTGGCTGTCCGACCGCATCGGGCGCAAGCCGATCCTGATGCTCGGCCTGCTGCTGGCCACGGTGCTGTACTTCCCGCTGTTCAAGGCGCTCAGCCACTACGCCAACCCGCAGATCGACGCTGCCAGCCGCCAGGCGCCCATCGTCGTCACCGCCGACCCGCAGAGCTGCACCTTCCAGTTCGACCCGGTGGGCAAGGCGCGTTTCGACAGCCCGTGTGACAAGGTCAAGACCTTCCTGGTCAAGCAGGGCCTGCCCTACAGCTCGGTGGATGTGGCGGGCAGCCAGGTCGTGGTGAACATTGGCGACAAGACCATCAACGGCTTCGACGAAGCCGCCATGCGCACGGCGGTGGAACAGGCGGGCTACCCGGCCAAGGCAGACCCGGCGCAGGTCAATCAGGTGATGGTGGTGGTGCTGATCGTGGCGATGATCCTGATTGCCACCATGACCTACGGGCCATTGGCGGCGGTGATGGTCGAGCTGTTCCCCACGCGCATCCGCTACACCTCGATGTCCCTGCCCTACCACATCGGCAACGGCTGGTTCGGGGGCTTTTTGCCGACCGTGTCGTTTGCGTTGGTGGTGTATACCGGGGATATCTTCTATGGGCTGTGGTACCCGGTGCTGGTGACCGGGATCAGCCTGGTGGTGGGGATCTTCTGCCTCAAAGAAACCAAGGATGTGGATATCGACAAGATCTGAGGTGGGCCCTATCGCCGGCAAGCCGGCTCCCACAGGTGCGATGAGGCCATCGAAACCCATAAAAAAACCGGCTGTAAAAGCCGGTTTTCTTATGCCTCGAAAAAACTTATGCACGATTTTCGGAAAAATGTCATACAGAGAAATAAACAGCCAATTCAACTACTTAGCTATCACTTACGGCATTTAGTCCAAAAATTGCTAACAACTTATCCACAGAAGCTCAAGCCATCTGCTCCTGCGGTTTTTCATCCACTGGCGGCAGCGACCCCATGGCCCGCTGGGTCGCCTCGTTCCAGGCGGCAGCGCGGTCGTTGAGCTCGGCGATGGCGCGAGGGCCAGTGCCGTTGGCGTACATCGGTTCGCCGATCACCACCTCGATGGTGCCTGCGCGCTTGCCCCAGCCAGCCTTCGGCCAGAACTTGCCAGCGTTGTGCGCAATCGGCAGCACCGGCAACCCGGCATTCACCGCCAGCGCGGTACCGCCACGGGAGAACTTGCCCACGGTGCCAAACGGCACGCGCGTCCCTTCCGGGAAGATCAGCACCCACACCTTCTGCTTGAGCAGCTCGTCACCCTGGCTGGCGACCTGGCGCAGGGCTTCCTTGGGGTTGTCGCGGTTGATCGCGATCGGCCGCAGCATGGCCATTGCCCAGCCGAAAAACGGCACGTACAGCAGCTCACGCTTGAGCACCTGGCTCAGCGGCGAGAAGTACGCCGACAGGAAGAACGTCTCCCAGGTACTCTGGTGATTGGAAAGAATCACGCAAGGCTCGCTGGGCACGTTCTGCGCACCGGTGATCTTGTAGTCGATGCCCAGAATGGTACGGCTCAAGAACAACGCGCAGCGGCACCAGTAGACGTTGATGAACTTGTAGCGCTTGGGGAACGACAAAAAAGGCGCAACGAAGAAGCTAAGCGAGCACCACAACAGCGAACTGGTGCCCAGCAGCAGGTAAAAAAGAAAGATTCTGATCGCCTGCAGGATCGACATAGTGGCAAGTACCGTTGCGGGGCGTGCCCGCCTGAGAAAAATGCGCCCGTAGGCGCATTGTTTAAATTAGTTCTCTGGCGATAGCTGCCAGATCGTCGAAAATCAGTGTAGTTTCACCGACGCCTTTTTCCAGGGTCCGCTCGCCCTTGCCGGTTTTCACCAGCACCGGTTGAGCTCCGACGGCCAGGGCGGCCTGCAGGTCACCCGTGCTGTCGCCGACGAACCACACGCCGTGAAGGTCGGCCTGGTAGTGCTCGGCAATCGCCCGCAGCATGCCCGGCTTGGGCTTGCGGCAAGCGCAGCCTTCGTCTGGCCCGTGCGGGCAGTACACGATGTGGCCCACTTCACCGCCCTGCTCGGCCACCCGCTCGCGCAAGCGCGCATGCATGGCCTCCAGGGTTGCCAGCGAGTAGTAGCCACGGGCGATGCCGGACTGGTTGGTGGCCACGGCCACCGTCCAGCCCGCCTTGCTCAACTGCGCGATCGCCTCGATCGAGCCGGGTATCGGGATCCACTCTTCCAGCGACTTGATGTAGGCGTCGGAGTCCTGGTTGATCACCCCGTCACGATCGAGAATCAGCAGTTTCAAGGCTTACCCCAGCAGCGAAATGTCGGCAACGCCCAGGAACAGGCCGCGCAGGCGGCTGAGCAGGGCATAACGGTTGGCGCGTACCTTGGCGTCCTCGGCATTGACCATCACCGCCTCGAAGAAGGCGTCGACCGGGTCGCGCAGGGCGGCCAGGCGGGCCAGCGATTCGCTGTACTGGCGTGCCGCAGCCATCGGTTGCACGGCCTGGTCGGCCTGCTGGATGGCCGAGTACAGGGAGAACTCGTTGGCGTTGTCGAAGTACTTCGGCTCGACCTGCTCGGCGATGGCGCCTTCGGCCTTGCTCAGCAAGTTCGACACACGCTTGTTCACCGCGGCCAGGGCCTCGGCTTCCGGCAGCTTGCGGAAGGCCTGCACGGCCTGCACGCGCTGGTCGAAGTCCAGGGCCGAGCCCGGCTTCAGGGCACGTACCGACAGGTAGGTGGCAACGTCGATGCCTTCGTCTTCGTAGCGCGCACGCAGGCGGTCGAAGATGAATTCCAGCACCTGCTCGGCCAGGCCGGCGGCCTTGACCTTGGCACCGAACTGCTTGACCGCGAACTCGACCGCGGTGGTCAGGTCCAGGTCCAGCTGCTTCTCGATCAGGATGCGCAGCACGCCCAGGGCGGCACGGCGCAGGGCGTATGGGTCCTTGCTGCCGGTGGGCAGCATGCCGATGCCGAAGATGCCGACCAGGGTGTCGAGCTTGTCGGCGATGGCCACGGCCGCACCGGTGAGGGTCTGCGGCAGCTCGGCGCCAGCACCGCGCGGCATGTACTGCTCGTTCAGGGCCTGGGCGACGTCTTGCGGCTCGCCATCGTTGAGCGCGTAGTAGTAACCGGCAACGCCCTGCATCTCAGGGAACTCGCCAACCATCTCGGTGGCCAGGTCGCACTTGGACAGCAGGCCGGCACGGCCGGCGCGCTGGGCGTCGCCGCCGATCAGCGGGGCGATGAACGCGGCCAGCTTGGACACACGCTCGGCCTTGTCGTAGACAGTGCCCAGCTGAGCCTGGAACACCACGTTCTTCAGGCGCTCGTTGAAGGTTTCCAGCGGCTGCTTCTTGTCCTGCTTGAAGAAGAACTCGGCGTCGGTCAGGCGTGGGCGCACGACCTTCTCGTTACCCTGCACGATCTGCTTGGGGTCACGGCTCTCGACGTTGGCCACGGTGATGAAGCGCGGCAGCAGCTTGCCTTCGCTGTCGAGCAGGCAGAAGTACTTCTGGTTGTCCTGCATGGTGGTGATCAGGGCTTCCTGCGGCACCTCGAGGAAACGCTCCTCGAACGAGCACACCAGCGGCACCGGCCACTCGACCAGCGCGGTCACTTCGTCCAGCAGCGCCGGCGGCACGATGGCAGTGCCTTCCTGCTGCAGGGCCAGCTCGGCGGTACGCTTGCCGATCAGCTCGCGGCGCTCGGCGAAGTCGGCCAGCACGTAGGCTTTGCGCAGGTCTTCGACGTAGTTGGCCGGGGTGGTGATGACCACGTTTTCCGGGTGGTGGAAACGGTGGCCACGGGATTCACGGCCGGCCTGCTGGGACAGGATGGTGCAGTCGACCACCTGGTCGCCGAGCAGCATCACCAGCCACTGGGTCGGGCGCACGAACTCTTCACGGCTGGCCGCCCAGCGCATGCGCTTGGGAATCGGCAGGTCGTTGAGCGAATCCTCGACGATGGTCGGCAGCAGGCTGGCAGTGGCCTTGCCCGGGATGTGCTGGGAGAAGCGCAGCTTGGCGCCGCTCTGGTCGATTTCCGACAGCTCCACGCCGCACTTCTTGGCAAAGCCCAGGGCAGCCTGGGTCGGCTCGCCGTCCTTGAAAGCAGCCTGCATGGGCGGGCCGTCGATGTTGATGCTGCGGTCTGGCTGCTGCACGTCGAGCTGGCGGATCAGCACGGCCAGGCGGCGCGGCGCGGCGTACACCTGCTTGCCGGTGTAGTTCAGGCCAGCGGCCTGCAGGCCCTTCTCGATGCCGGCCAGGAAGGCGTCGCCGAGGGTTGCCAGGGCCTTGGGTGGCAGCTCTTCGGTGCCCAGTTCAACCAGGAAATCTTGAGCACTCATTGTGCAGCCTCCAGCTTCGCCAACACTTCGTCACGCAGTTCAGGGGTGGCCATCGGGAAGCCCAGGCGTGCGCGGGCTTGCAGATAGCTTTGCGCCACGTCCCGGGCTAGGGTACGGACACGCAGGATGTAGCGCTGGCGCTCGGTCACCGAGATGGCGCGGCGGGCATCCAGCAGGTTGAAGGTGTGCGAAGCCTTCAGCACCATTTCATAGGTCGGCAGCGGCAGGTCCAGCTTGATCAGGCGGTTCGCTTCGCTTTCGTAGAAGTCGAACAGTTCGAACAGCTTCTCGACGTTGGCGTGCTCGAAGTTGTAGGTCGACTGCTCCACCTCGTTCTGGTGGAACACGTCGCCGTAGGTGACCTTGCCGAACGGGCCATCGGCCCACACCAGGTCGTACACCGAGTCGACGCCCTGGATGTACATGGCCAGGCGCTCCAGGCCATAGGTGATTTCACCGGTGACCGGGTAGCACTCGATGCCGCCCACTTGCTGGAAGTAGGTGAACTGGGTCACCTCCATGCCGTTGAGCCAGATTTCCCAGCCCAGGCCCCAGGCGCCCAGGGTCGGCGATTCCCAGTTGTCTTCGACGAAGCGGATATCGTGGACCAGCGGATCCAGGCCGATGGCTTTCAGCGAGCCGAGGTACAGCTCCTGGAAGTTGGCCGGGTTCGGCTTGAGCACCACCTGGAACTGGTAGTAGTGCTGCAGGCGGTTTGGGTTTTCGCCATACCGCCCGTCGGCAGGACGACGGCTGGGCTGCACGTAGGCAGCGTTCCAGGTCTCCGGGCCGACGGCGCGCAGGAATGTAGCGGTGTGGAAAGTGCCGGCGCCTACTTCCATATCGTAGGGCTGAAGCACCACACAACCTTGAGCTGCCCAGTAGTTCTGCAGGGCGAGGATCAGGTCTT
>NZ_DJTF01000110.1:0-11942 GCF_002438125.1 Pseudomonas sp. UBA6315 | reverse complement strand
TTGGCAGTACTGGGTCTGGACTTTATTCTGACCGCCTTGATGTTTGGAGATTTCTGATGCAAAACCGCACCCTGGAAATCGGTGTCGGCCTGTTCCTCCTGGCCGGGATCCTGGCGCTGCTGCTGCTGGCCCTGCGTGTCAGCGGGCTGTCGGCCAGCCCGAGCAGCGATACCTACAAAGTTTATGCTTACTTCGACAATATCGCCGGTTTGACGGTCAGAGCTAAAGTGACCATGGCCGGCGTGACGATCGGCAAGGTCACCGCCATCGATCTGGACCGTGATTCCTACACCGGTCGGGTGACGCTGCAGCTGGACAAGTCGGTGGACAACCTGCCGACCGACTCCACTGCCTCGATCCTGACCGCCGGCTTGCTTGGCGAGAAGTACATCGGCATCAGCGTGGGCGGCGAAGAAGAGGTGCTCAAGGACGGTGCAACCATCCATGACACCCAGTCTGCCCTGGTGCTGGAAGATCTGATTGGCAAGTTCCTGCTCAACACCGTTGGCAAGGAACCGAAAGAAGCGCAACCGGCTAATTAAGGAGTTTCCATGATTTCGATCTTGCGACGTGGCCTGCTGGTCCTGCTGGCGGCCTTCCCCCTGCTGACCCTGGCAGCGCAATCGCCCCATGACGTGGTGCAGAGCACTACCAACGAGCTGCTCGGGGATCTGAAGGCCAACAAGGAACAGTACAAGAGCAACCCGCAGGCGTTCTACGATGCGCTCAACCGCATCCTCGGCCCGGTGGTCGATGCCGACGGCATTTCCAAGAGCATCATGACCGTCAAGTATTCGCGCAAGGCCACGCCTGCGCAGATGCAGCGCTTCCAGGAAAACTTCAAGCGCAGCCTGATGCAGTTCTATGGCAACGCCCTGCTCGAGTACAACAACCAGGGCATCGTCGTCGATCCGGCCAAGGCCGATGATGGCAAGCGCGCCAGCGTCGGCATGAAGGTCACCGGCAACAACGGTGCCGTCTACCCGGTGCAGTACACCCTGGAGAACCTGGGTGGCGAGTGGAAGGTGCGTAACGTGATCGTCAACGGCATCAACATCGGCAAGCTGTTCCGCGACCAGTTCGCCGACGCCATGCAGCGCAATGGCAACGACCTGGACAAGACCATCGACGGCTGGGCCGGCGAAGTGGCCAAGGCCAAGCAGGCGGCCGACAACTCTCCCGAGAAGGAAGTGAAATGAGCGAGGCCGGTGTAAGCATGGCCGAGCCGGGCGTGCTGCGCCTGGCCGGCGTGCTGGACTACCGCAGCGGCCCGGCCTTGCGCAAGCAGGGCAGGGCGTTGATCGCCGCGGCCCGCGAAACGCAGCTGGTGCTCGATTGCGCGTCGGTCGAGAAGTCGTCCAGCGTTGGCCTTTCGCTGCTGCTGGCGTTCATCCGTGACGCCCAGGCGGCAGGCAAGGTCTGCGAAGTGCGCGGCATGCCGGACGACATGCGGGAAATTGCCGGGGTCTATGACCTCGATGAAGTACTGGCGAGCTGATGGCTCGTCACTGATGGAGGCCCCTCGGTCAGCGCGCCCACTCGGTGGGCTTCGCAGGCGAGGGGCTTTTTTGTATGATGGCCGACCCGTGCGCATCGGGCGCCGATTGAGGTTGAGCATGCAGGCCGTAGAAGTTAAGAGCTTCCTTGAAGAAAAATTGCCGGGATCCCGGGTCGAAGTTGAAGGCGAAGGCTGCAACTTCCAGTTGAACGTGATCAGCGATGAACTGGCTGGCCTGAGCCCGGTCAAGCGCCAGCAGGCAATCTATGCTCACCTGAATCCCTGGATCGCCAATGGCAGCATCCATGCGGTAACCATGAAATTTTTCAGCAGCGCAGCCTGGGCTGAGCGCACCTGAGCCAACTTGGCGGCGAGACTCCAATGGACAAACTGATTATTACTGGCGGCGCTCGCCTCGACGGCGAGATTCGCATTTCGGGCGCGAAGAACGCGGCCCTGCCGATTCTGGCGGCGACCCTGCTGGCCGATGGCCCGGTCACCGTGGGCAACCTGCCACACCTGCACGACATCACCACCATGATCGAGCTGTTCGGGCGCATGGGCATCGAGCCTGTGATCGACGAGAAGCTGGCGGTGGAGATCGACCCGCGCACCATCAAGACCCTGGTCGCCCCCTACGAGCTGGTCAAGACCATGCGCGCCTCGATCCTGGTGCTCGGCCCCATGGTCGCGCGCTTCGGCAAGGCCGAAGTGGCCCTGCCAGGCGGCTGTGCCATCGGTTCGCGTCCGGTCGACCTGCACATCCGCGGCCTCGAGGCCATGGGTGCGACGATCGAAGTGGAAGGCGGCTACATCAAGGCCCAGGCGCCTGAAGGCGGCCTGCGTGGCGCGCAGTTCTTCTTCGATACCGTCAGCGTCACTGGTACCGAGAACATCATGATGGCCGCTGCCCTAGCCAAGGGCCGCAGCGTGCTGCAGAACGCCGCGCGCGAGCCGGAAGTGGTCGACCTGGCCAACTTCCTGATCGCCATGGGCGCCAAGATCCAGGGCGCTGGCACCGACACCATCACCATCGATGGCGTCGAGCGCTTGCACTCGGCCAACTACCGGGTCATGCCGGACCGTATCGAGACCGGTACCTACCTGGTAGCCGCTGCCGTGACCGGTGGCCGCGTCAAGGTCAAGGACACCGACCCGACCATCCTTGAAGCGGTGCTGGAAAAGCTCAAGGAAGCCGGTGCCGACGTCACCACCGGTGAAGACTGGATCGAGCTGGACATGCACGGCAAGCGGCCCAAGGCCGTCAACCTGCGCACCGCCCCGTACCCGGCCTTCCCGACCGACATGCAGGCGCAGTTCATCTCGCTCAACGCCATTGCCGAAGGCACTGGCGCGGTCATCGAGACGATCTTCGAAAACCGCTTCATGCACGTGTACGAAATGCACCGCATGGGCGCGCAGATCCAGGTCGAAGGCAATACCGCCATCGTTACCGGCGTGCCGTCCCTCAAGGGCGCCCCGGTCATGGCCACCGACCTGCGGGCTTCGGCCAGCCTGGTGCTGTCGGCCCTGGTCGCCGATGGCGATACCCTGATCGACCGCATCTACCACATCGACCGTGGTTACGAGTGCATCGAAGAAAAACTGCAGATGCTGGGCGCGAAGATCCGTCGCGTACCGGGCTAGTCATCTGCCCGGGAGCGGGTTGCGGCACCGGTTTGGCCGGTGCCGCAACCCGCTCCCGCACACGAATTGTATGCGGTCGGGCCCAGGCCCGGCCGGCAGTAGCCGCTTAAGGACCGACGTTCCAATGTTGACCATCGCGCTTTCCAAAGGCCGCATCCTCGACGATACCCTGCCGTTGCTGGCCGAAGCCGGTATCGTGCCGACCGAGAATCCGGACAAGAGCCGCAAGCTGATCATCCCCACCACGCAGGACGACGTGCGCCTGCTGATCGTGCGTGCCACCGACGTGCCGACCTATGTCGAGCATGGTGCCGCCGACCTGGGCGTGGCAGGCAAGGACGTGCTGATGGAGTACGGCGGCCAGGGCCTGTACGAGCCGCTGGACCTGCAGATCGCCCGCTGCAAGCTGATGACCGCCGGCGTGGTCGGTGCACCGGAGCCCAAGGGGCGCCTGCGCGTGGCCACCAAGTTCGTCAACGTTGCCAAGCGTTACTACGCCGAGCAGGGCCGCCAGGTCGACATCATCAAGCTGTACGGCTCGATGGAACTGGCCCCGCTGATCAACCTCGCCGACAAGATCATCGACGTGGTCGACACCGGCAATACCCTGCGTGCCAACGGCCTTGAGCCCCAGGACCTGATCGCCACGATCAGCTCGCGCCTGGTGGTCAACAAGGCATCGATGAAGATGCAGCACGCCCGCATCCAGAGCCTGATCGACACCCTTCGCCAGGCGGTCGAGTCGCGACACCGCGGCTAACTCACTACCTTCTGTGCGCGACTTTCGCAGTCGCGCCCGTCTGTCCGCGTCACAGCCACTTTTCTCGGGTGCCCGCGCGGATCGACTGGTAGCCTAGGGCGCCTGAGCATTCGCTAATAATCGAGGCCCTCGCCATGACCGTGTCCACTGCAATTGCCCGTCTCAACGCTGCTGACCCGGATTTCGCCCGACATCTGGATCATCTGCTGAGCTGGGAAAGTGTGTCCGATGACGCGGTCAATCAGCGCGTGCTCGACATCATCAAGGCCGTGCGCGAGCGTGGCGATGCGGCGCTGGTGGAATTCACCCAGCGTTTCGATGGCGTCGATGCCAAGACCATCGACGACCTGATCCTGGGCCGCGAGCGCCTGGAACTGGCCCTGACCCGCATCACCCCGACCCAGCGTGAAGCCCTGGAAAAAGCCGCCAACCGCGTGCGCATCTACCACGAGCGGCAGAAGCAGGATTCCTGGCAGTACACCGAGGCCGACGGCACCGTGCTGGGGCAGAAGGTCACCCCGCTGGACCGCGCGGGCCTGTACGTGCCGGGCGGCAAGGCGTCGTACCCCTCGTCGGTGCTGATGAACGCCATTCCGGCCAAGGTCGCGGGTGTCACCGAGGTGGTGATGGTGGTGCCTACCCCGCGTGGCGAGGTCAACGAGCTGGTGCTGGCTGCTGCCTGCATCGCCGGCGTCGACCGGGTGTTCACCGTGGGCGGTGCCCAGGCGGTCGCGGCGCTGGCCTACGGCACCGAGAGCGTGCCGCAGGTCGACAAGATCGTCGGCCCCGGCAACATCTACGTGGCCACTGCCAAGCGCCACGTGTTCGGCCAGGTCGGCATCGACATGATCGCCGGCCCTTCGGAAATTCTCGTGGTGTGCGACGGCCAGACCGACCCGGACTGGATCGCCATGGACCTGTTCTCCCAGGCCGAGCACGATGAAGACGCCCAGGCCATCCTGGTCAGCCCGGATGCCGACTTCCTCGACCGCGTTGCCGCCAGCATCGACAAGCTGCTGCCAACCATGGAGCGCGCCGAGATCATCGAAAAATCCATCAACGGCCGCGGTGCGCTGATCCAGGTGCGTGACATGCAGCAGGCCATGGAAGTGGCCAACCGCATCGCCCCCGAGCACCTGGAGCTGTCGGTCGCCGACCCGCAGGCCTGGTTGCCGCAGATCCGCCACGCCGGCGCGATCTTCATGGGCCGCCACACCAGCGAGGCGCTGGGCGACTACTGTGCAGGCCCCAACCACGTGCTGCCGACCTCCGGCACCGCGCGCTTCTCGTCGCCGCTGGGCGTGTATGACTTCCAGAAGCGCTCGTCGATCATCTTCTGCTCCGAAGCAGGTGCCTCCGAGCTCGGCCACACCGCCTCGGTGCTGGCCCGTGGCGAATCGCTGACGGCCCACGCCCGCAGCGCCGAATTCCGTATCCTGACCCAAGGCAAGGGGAACTGAACATGAGTCGATTCTGGAGCCCCTTCGTCAAGGACCTGGTGCCTTACGTGCCGGGCGAGCAGCCCAAGCTGGCGCGGCTGGTCAAGCTGAACACCAACGAGAACCCCTATGGCCCGTCGCCCAAGGCGCTGGAAGCCATGCGCGGTGAGCTCAACGACAACCTGCGCCTGTACCCGGACCCGAACAGCGACCGGCTCAAGCAGGCGGTGGCCGAGTACTACGCTGTAACCCCCGCCCAGGTATTCGTCGGCAACGGCTCGGACGAGGTGCTGGCGCACATCTTCCACGGCCTGTTCCAGCACGGCGGCCCGCTGCTGTTCCCGGATGTCAGCTACAGCTTCTACCCGGTGTACTGCGGCCTGTACGGCATCCCGTTCGAACAGGTGCCGCTGGACGAGCAGTTCCAGATCCGCGTGCAGGACTACAGCAAGCCCAACGCCGGCATCATCTTCCCCAACCCCAACGCGCCGACTGGCTGCCTGTTGCCGCTGCAGGCGATCGAGCAGATGCTGCAGGCCAACCCGGGCTCGGTGGTGGTGGTGGACGAGGCCTACATCGACTTTGGCGGCGAAACGGCGATCAGCCTGGTAGGGCGTTATGACAACCTGCTGGTGACCCAGACCCTGTCCAAATCGCGCTCGCTGGCCGGTTTGCGCGTCGGCCTGGCAGTCGGCCACCCGGACCTGATCGAGGCGCTGGAGCGGATCAAGAACAGCTTCAACTCCTACCCGCTGGACCGCATGGCGATCGTCGGCGCAGCTGCAGCCTTCGAAGACCAGGCGTATTTCGCGGACACCTGCCGCAAGGTGATCGAGAGCCGCGAGGCCCTGGTCGAGCAGCTCGTCGCCAAGGGGTTCGAGGTGTTGCCATCGGCCGCCAACTTCATCTTCGCCCGCCACCCGCAGCAAGATGCCGCGCAACTGGCGGCGCGCCTGCGTGAGCAAGGGGTGATCGTGCGTCACTTCAAGCAGCAGCGCATTGCCCAGTTCCTGCGTATCACCATTGGTACGCCAGAGATGAACCAGGCACTGATCGACGCCTTGGGTTGATCGAGATCGGGGCCGCTTTGCGGCCCCGATGCTTTTCCACTGCTGTTGCCTGTTATTCGGGGTTCCAGTAAGCTCCGAAAATTCATCGGATGATTGGTTGAGTATCATGAGCAGCGAATTGCCTAGACGTTCCTTGGTCGAGCTCGCCGTGGAACGTATGCGCGAGCGCATTCTGCAGGGCGACTGGCAAGTGGGTGAACGCCTGCCCACCGAACCGGTGCTGGCCGTGGAAATGGGCATCAGCCGCAATACCGTGCGCGAAGCCATGCGGGTATTGGCATTCAGCGGCCTGGTGGAAATCCGCCAGGGCGATGGCAGTTACCTGCGCACCTGCCAGGACCCGCTGCAGGCGGTGCTGGCAATGTCGCGCTGCACGCCGGAGCAGGCACGGGAAACCCGGCACATCCTCGAAAGCGAGGCCATCGGCCTGGCGGCGCTGCGGCGCACCGAAGCAGACCTGCAGGGCCTGCGCGAAGCGCTGCAGGCCAGCGCGGGGCACTTTCATGGCGATATCAATGCCTACGTCAGCTGCGACCTGGTGTTTCACCAGCGCCTGATCGATGCCGCGCACAACCCGGCCTTGAGCGAGCTGTACCGGTATTTCTCCGGTGTAGTGGGGGCCGCGCTGCAGCACAACATGACCACCGTGCCACGCTGCCAGGCGACCTTCGACCTGCACGGGCAGATCCTCGCCGCCATCGAACAACGCGATGCGCAGCAGGCCAAGCGCCTGAGCCGCACCCTCATCGAATCCTGACCACGAGAAGCCCATGGCTGAACCAATGACCCGCGAGCGCGAGCTCGATGAACTGCTGATCGATGCCGAAGCCGACGACGCGCAGGTACAGCAACAGCCTGTGGTGCTGCAGCGGCCGTGGTTGCTGCTGCTGGGGCTGGTGCTGGTGGCGCTGAACCTGCGCCCCGCGCTGTCGAGCATGGCCCCGGTGCTTGGCCAGGTGTCCGAAGGCCTGGGCCTGAATGCATCGCAAGCCGGCCTGCTGACCACGCTGCCTGTGCTGTGCCTGGGGCTTTTCGCGCCACTGGCGCCGATCCTGGCGCGGCGCTTTGGCAGCGAGCGGGTGATCCTCGGCATCCTGCTGACCCTGGCGCTGGGCATCCTGGTGCGCAGTGCGCTGGGGGCGGTCGGGGTGTTCGTGGGCAGCCTGCTGGCGGGCGCCAGCATCGGCATCATCGGGGTGTTGCTGCCGGGTATCGTCAAGCGTGATTTCCCGCAGCATGCCGGGACCTTGACCGGCGTCTACACCATGGCCCTGTGCCTGGGCGCCGCCATGGCGGCAGGGGCCACGGTGCCGCTGAGCCAGCACTTCGACGGCAGCTGGGCCCTGGGCCTGGGCTTCTGGATGATCCCGGCGCTGCTGGCGATGCTGGTCTGGTTGCCCCAGGCGCGCCAGGGCCACGGCCTGCACAAGGTGGCCTACCGGGTGCGCGGGCTGTGGCGTGACCCGCTGGCCTGGCAGGTCACCCTGTACATGGGCTTGCAGTCCTCGCTGGCGTACATCGTGTTCGGCTGGTTGCCGTCCATTCTGATCGGCCGTGGCTTGAGCCCGACCGAGGCTGGGCTGGTGCTGTCCGGCTCGGTGATCGTGCAGTTGATCAGCTCGCTCGGTGCGCCTTGGCTGGCGACCCGGGGCAAGGACCAGCGCCTGGCCATCGTGATCGTGATGCTGGTGACCCTGGCGGGCCTGTTCGGTTGCCTGTATGCCCCCATCGACGGGCTCTGGGGCTGGGCGGTGCTGCTCGGGCTGGGGCAGGGCGGCACCTTCGCCCTGGCGCTGACGCTGATCGTGCTGCGCTCGAAGGACGCCCACGTGGCGGCCAACCTGTCGAGCATGGCCCAAGGGGTGGGCTATACGCTGGCGTCCATGGGGCCATTCGCGGTGGGCCTGGTGCACGACATCACCGGCGGCTGGGCGGCCGTGGGCTGGATCTTCGCCGTGCTGGGTATCGGCGCCATCGTGTTCGGGCTTGGGGCCGGGCGGGCGCTGCACGTGCAGGTGACCAGCGAGAAGCTCTGAGCATTCACTGGCCCTATCGCCGGCAAGCCGGCTCCCACAGGTACAGCGCAGGCCTTGAGGGCAGCTGGCTTGCCAGCGATGGCGGCGGTACTGGCATCCACGGGCGCGGCAGATTATCGTGCTGCTTTCGACTGCCAGGAGGGCCCCGCCCCATGAGCGACGCCAACCGTGACCTGATCACCCGCTTCTACCAGGCGTTCCAGCGCCTGGACGCCGAAGCCATGGTGGCCTGCTACAGCGACGATATCGTTTTCAGCGACCCGGTCTTCGGCACCTTGCGCGGGCGTGATGCCGGCGACATGTGGCGCATGCTCACCACCCGGGCCAAGGATTTCTCCCTGACCTTCGACCAGGTGCGTGCCGACGCCGGCAGCGGCTGTGCCCATTGGGTGGCCACCTACCTGTTCAGCCAGACCGGCCGCGTGGTCATCAACGATATCCAGGCGCGCTTCGTCATTCGCGACGGCCTGATCTGCCAGCATGACGACAGCTTCGACCTGTGGCGCTGGTCGCGGCAGGCGCTGGGCATGCCGGGTGTGCTGCTGGGCTGGACGCCGATGCTGCAGAACAAGGTGCGCCAGCAGGCGTACAAAGGGCTGCGTGCCTTCCAGCAGGCAAATTGAGCGGTTGCGAAGAAAAGATGGCGAGCGATGTATCCACGACCCCGGTGAGCAAGCCTTGGTATGTCTACCTGGTAAGGGCTGCCAATGGTTCGCTGTACTGCGGCATCAGCGATGACCCGCAGCGGCGGTTCGCCGCGCATCAGAAGGGGCAGGGCGCCCGTTACTTCAAGACCAGCCCGGCGCAGGCGCTGGTGTATGTCGAGCAATGGCCGGACAAGGGCGAGGCGCTGCGCCAGGAGCGCCTGGTAAAACGCCTGCGCAAGTCGGCCAAGGAGGCGCTGGTGGCCTCCTATGGCGGGCAGTCGCTCAGTCCTTGCGGCGCTTGAGCTGATCCACCAGCTGCGTCGGCAGGCCCTTGATGATCAGGGTGCCAGCCACCTCGTCGTATTCCACCTTGTCACCCAGCAGGTGCGCCTCGAAGCTGATTGACAGGCCTTCGGCGCGCCCGGTGAAGCGGCGGAACTGGTTCAGGGTGCGCTTGTCTGCCGGGATCTCGGGCGACAGGCCATAGTCCTTGTTGCGGATGTGGTCGTAGAACGCCTTGGGGCGGTCTTCGTCGATCAGGCTCGACAGCTCTTCCAGGGTCACCGGTTCGCCCAGCTTGGTCTGGGTGGTGGCGTAGTCGACCAGGGTCTGGGTCTTTTCGCGGGCGGATTCTTCTGGCAGGTCTTCGCTTTCGACGAAGTCGCTGAAGGCCTTGAGCAGGGTGCGGGTCTCGCCCGGGCCGTCGACGCCTTCCTGGCAGCCGATGAAGTCGCGGAAATAGTCCGACACCTTCTTGCCGTTCTTGCCCTTGATGAACGAGATGTACTGCTTGGAGTTGTGGTTGTTCTTCCACTCCGACAGGTTGATGCGCGCCGCCAGGTGCAACTGGCCCAGGTCCAGGTGGCGTGACGGCGTCACATCCAGCTCGGCGTTCACCGCCACGCCTTCGCTGTGGTGCAGCAGGGCGATCGCCAGGTAGTCGGTCATGCCTTGCTGGTAATGGGCGAAGAGGATGTGGCCGCCGGTGGACAGGTTGGATTCTTCCATCAGCTTTTGCAGGTGCTCGACAGCCACCCGGCTGAAGGCGGCGAAGTCCTTTTCGTCTTCCAGGTACTGCTTGAGCCAGCCGCTGAGCGGGTAGGCGCCAGACTCGCCGTGGAAGAAGCCCCAGGCCTTGCCCTGTTTGGCGTTGTAGCTGTCGTTGAGGTCGGCCAGCAGGTTCTCGATGGCGTCCGATGCTGCAAGCTCCGTATCCCGTGCATGGAGCACGGCGGGGCTGCCATCGGGCTTCTTGTCGATCAGGTGGACGATGCAGTGACGGATTGGCATGGAGGTCTCGGCGAGTCTGGGGCGGTCAGGGGCCGCGCTGCAAAAGTCGTCCAGTTTACCCCAGGTCACAGGCGCTGCAGTGGCCGGATGTTGGCAGAAATGCCGGTTGTTCGTTTTTTGTTCAATTTTGTGCGATTTCGGCTGAAAGCCCCGAAAAACCTGCATAAAAACCACCTGGGCAGCGGATATTTCTGCATTCCTGTGGTAGCTTTGCGCGGTCTTGCGCACCTCGGGTGGCGCATTGCTGGCAGCGTGCTTACGCCGTGTCGAACCAAACGCCGATTTGCGTATCTACATTCGCGATTGGCGCGGCCCTCCAGTATTCCGGGGCTGGCCCGATAACGTCGTAGAACGCTGCATAACCACTGAATTAGATAGGGAAGGAACACCACCATGGCATTGACCAAAGACCAACTGATTGCCGACATCGCCGAAGCCATCGACGCGCCGAAAACCACCGCTCGCAACGCGCTGGAGCAACTGGGCCAGATCGTTGCCGACCAACTGGAAAACGGCGCTGAAATCACCCTGCCAGGCATTGGCAAGCTGAAAGTCTCCGAGCGTCCTGCCCGTACCGGCCGCAACCCTTCGACTGGCGCTGCCATCGAAATCGCTGCCAAGAAAGTCGTCAAGTTCGTTCCGGCCAAAGGCCTGACCGACGCCGTCAACAAGTAATTGTTGATGCGTTGACAAAACCGCGCCCGGCTTGCCCGGGCGCGGTTTTTTCATGCCTGTGATTTGCGCCGGGCGTTCCAGGCCTGGCGTGCGTCGTCGTCATGGAAGCTCCAGGCGACCATGCGGCTCTGCTTCTGCCCCTGGCCCATCTCGACGATGCGCCGCGCCTTGACGCCGGCCTTGCTCAGCGCCGCTTCGATACCCGGCAGGTTGCTGGCCTTGGACACCAGGCTGGTGAACCACAGCACCTGTTGCGCGTACTGCACGCTTTCGCCGACCAGTTGGCTGACGAAGCGAATCTCGCCGCCCTCGCACCACAACTCGTTGTTCTGCCCGCCGAAGTTGAGCACCGGCAGCTTGCGCTTGGGGTCCTGCTTGCCCAGGTTCTTCCACTTGCGCTGGCTGCCGCGGGTGGCTTCTTCGCGTGAGGCATGGAAGGGCGGGTTGCACAGGGTCAGGTCGAAGCGCTCGTCGGCCTGTAGCAGGCCGTCGAGGATGTGCTTGCGCTGGCCTTGCAGGCGCAGGGCGATGCCCTTGTTCAGGCCGTTGGCCTGCACGATGGCCTTGGCCGAGGCCAGGGCCACGGGGTCGATGTCGCTGCCCAGGAAGCGCCAGCGGTAGTCGCTGTGGCCCAGCAGCGGGTAGATGCAGTTGGCGCCCACGCCAATGTCCAGGGCGCGCACCTGGGCGCCCCTGGGCACCTCGCCGGCGTTGTCCTCGGCCAACAGGTCGGCGGCCACATGGATGTAGTCGGCGCGGCCGGGTATTGGCGGGCACAGGTAGTCGGCGGGGATGTCCCAGTGCTGGATGCCGTACTGGGCCTTGAGCAAGGCGCGGTTGAACACCCGCACGGCTTCGGGGTTGGCGAAGTCGATGCTGG